>CAZAVR010000011.1:0-21224 GCA_964488435.1 uncultured Cytophagales bacterium
GTTAAGTATACCCATGATCCTGTGACGGGTGGTTTGTGCCTTGGCAGTAATGATGGAAAGCTTTTCACCGACCAATACATTCATAAGTGTAGATTTTCCAACATTCGGTTTTCCTATAATGCTTATGAAGCCGGCTTTATGATTTTCCGGGGCGGTATTTTGCTGTACGTTTTCCAATGTAGTCAAATAAAAATAAAAAAACTTTTCACAAAGGTAGTTGATTTTTTAAGATATGTCCTTATATTTGCACTCCTATTCAACGACACCGCGGGATGGAGCAGTTGGTAGCTCGTTGGGCTCATAACCCAAAGGTCACTGGTTCGAGTCCAGTTCCCGCTACGAAGAAAAAGGTCAGCTTAACGGCTGGCCTTTTTTAATTTCTGGCATAACCCAAAGGTCACTGGTTCGACCGGGCGTGGCGCACGGGCCACGGAACAGCGTCATTTCGACTAAGGCCCCTTCGGCCGCATGGAGAAATCTCCTGCTCCTTATGCACATTACTGTTTAAATAGGAGATGTCTCCACTTCGGTCGACATGACGCCTGGGTGGGTCACTGGCTAGGAATGGGTTAATCACTAGCCGGGAATGCCCAACTGAAATTTGTAATTTGCCTGTTTGACAGTAAATTTGTATTTTAAAATCCCGCTAACTACGAAAAAACCACCTCTTTGTATGAAATTTTTAACGACACTATCCATCATTTTTGTTTCAGTCTTTTTACTTGGCTGTCCTTTTGGAGGAAAAGACCCTGAGCCAAGCTATATTGAGCTAAAGACTCCTGGGCAGTGGTGGGGAGCGAAATATCAGGTAGAGGTAGAAAATCCGGAAAGTTACAAGTGGGTAGTACAAGATACATTGGTTGGCAGCATCAACTCTTCGGGTTTGTTTATTCCCAGAAAAATAGGTGAGACAATTATCATAGCAACTGGTTCTGACGGCAAAGTCATTCGATACAAGATAACCGTCCAGCCGCTTATGAATCATATTCGGGAAGTCTACACAGAACTGGGGGCTCAAAAAGATGCCGTCAAAAAGTACGAGAAGCGCGAGTTGCTATACGAGCTTCCCAACGAGTTAGTATACCGCCCGGAGTCTGACCGTGCACATTTTATTACCTATGGATTCGATAACGGTAAATTATTTTCAGTTATAATTTACTTTTCTGACGAGACCGGCAAAAGAGTAAATATTGCTGTGTGGGTCGCTGAAAGATTTCCCAAAGATTCTTTTGGGCACGGGTTGCTGTCTCCGTGGAGAGAAACGGATGATGACAAACTGAGGGCGTCCAAATTCAGTCAGGTCGATAATATTATAGAGGGAGAGAAAGTTGGAATAGTAGTCATTTACTCAACAAGGTATATAATTCGTAGCCCACCCCGCATTCAGGCAGCCCGCTTAGCTGATCATTTATAGAGAGCAAGATATATCCCTACGGAAAATATAGGGTTAGGGGGGGGGGCTGTTTTTTAGCCACAGATGTACGGATAAGAGGGTAGAATAGCAAGGATCCAGCGGTATTTTGCCTGGCTGTCCGCGAGCCATGTCCTGCCCCTTATGCACATTACTGTTTAAATAGGAGATGTCTCCACTTCGGTCGAGATGACGCCTGAGTAGGTCAAGATGACGCCTGGTATTGTATCTATAAAAGTTACGCATTATTTTCGAGAATTCCAAGAAAATACTTTGGGATAATTTCAGGCAGTGCATCTCTCTGCATCGGAGGTTGTTAAACGCATGCGCCCCTTGAGAAAGCTTTTTTTCTGCGCCAAAGAAGGGTGTAATTGTATCTTTCATCCCATTCTGTGTTTATAAGAATTGTACCTGATGCCTTTTTTTCTTACATTTACATGCACTACCCTCCACTGATCGCGGCATAATACTTGTGTTTTTGTATGAATGATACGTTCGGCCGTTTATTTTTTTAGCAGGTTATTCAATTTAGTAAATGAAAGAAATTCTCCTGGTCGAAGATGAAACCAACGTCGTAAGTTTTATCAAGAAGGGATTATCGGAAGAGGGATATTCTATCTCAGTGGCACTGGATGGGGAAACAGGTCTGCTGATGGCTCAAAGTACTGACTTTGATCTGATCATACTCGATATTATGCTCCCTGACAAAAGCGGCATAGAGGTATGCCGGGAGATCCGCAAAACCAAAACCCAAACCCCGATCCTGTTCCTCACTGCGCTGGGTACCCCCGAGAATATTGCGCTGGGTTTGAATATCGGTGGAGACGACTATCTCATCAAGCCTTTTAAGTTTATAGAGCTCAGCGCGCGCGTGAATGCACTGCTCCGCAGGTCGGAACGGCAGCCCAGCGAAGAGGTGGTGCCCAAACACTTTTTCCAGATCGGGAGCCTGCTCATAGACGATGATGCCAAGGTCGTTACACGAAACGGGAGGCCGGTGAATCTGACTGCGACAGAATACAGGCTTCTTCTCGTGCTCGTCAAAAACAAAGGGAAGGTACTGTCCCGTATGGATTTATTGGAAAGTGCCTGGGATATTCATTTTAATCTCGGAACCAATGTTGTGGATGTATATATCAACTATCTCCGTAAGAAAATTGATACCGACCCGGATAATAAACTGATAAAGACCGTCATCGGGATGGGATATACTATTAAAGAAGAATGAAGACTCACTTGAAAGTAGCGCTGGCATTCTGTACGTCAAGTATTTTGGTGACGTTGTTTTTTGGCGGATTCATTTACTGGTTTCAATACGATTATTCTTACATAGATTTCTATAAACGACTCGACACGCGCGCCAACCTTGCCGCTCAGAAGTTGTTGGAAAAGAACAAGCATTCACTTTTCCTGAACAGAGATCAGTTCCTGGAGCGGCTGGAGAATGAAAAAGAGTATATCCTGCCTGTCAACAACGGAGCTCAACTGGCAGAGCAGTCGGAGCGAAACGAAATTCCCCTCTCTTTCCTGGCGGATTTATCTTTTGAACGGGCCAGCAATTATAAGGAGCAGGGGGTTTTTTACAGCGGGAAGAAAGTCAGCCATCAGGGAAAGGTGTTTGCTGTGGTGGTTTCTGCCACCAACTACTACTATACGCATCATTTGTCTTTCCTGAAGAAAATTCTGCTGGGAGGAATCATCGTGAGCACGATCATTACGGTGTATTTTTCTTTCTATTTTTCAAAACATATCTTCGATCCGATCAAGCGTATCACGGACAGGGTCAAGCAGATCAGTACCGAGAACATGCATCTCCGCTTGGAAAGTTCGGAAAACTCAAGCGAAATCAATGAGCTTACGTCGACTTTTAATGATCTTTTGAACAGGTTAGAAACGGCTTTCGAAACCCAGAAAAACTTCGTGAGCAATGCCTCCCATGAACTGGCCACCCCACTGACCTCTATCATAGGAGAGGCCGATGTGGCCCTGATCCGGGAGAGAACCGTAGAGGAATACCGTGAGTCAATTCAAAGCATAAGTTTACAGGCTGAGCGACTGGATAACATCACCAAGTCATTGCTTTCCCTTGCTCAAACAGGGTATGACGGGAATAAGATTAACTTTTCGGTGGTGCGGGTGGATGAAATTATCTGGGAGGTAAAGGAAATGACAGATAAGCTGAACCCTGACAACAAGATCTGTGTGGATTCGAGCTTGTTGCCTGAGGAGCCGACCAAGCTTAAAGTGCTTGCCAATAAGCAGCTGCTGCAGCTCGCCTTTTCGAATATCGTAAACAATGCGTGCAAATATTCCCGTAATAAGCCCGTGTGGATCAGCCTGGCTTCGAGTGACGATCATATTATCGTGCTGATCAAAGATCAGGGTGTGGGTATACCTGAAGAAGAAATATCACATATCTATGAGCCGTTTTTCCGGGCTTCCAATACCCACTTTTTCAAGGGTTTTGGGATAGGACTTCCACTTGCGCGCAATATCGTGCTGCTGCATAAAGGGACGATCGATGTCACCTCTGAGGTGGACCAGGGAACGACGATCAAGGTAAAGCTGCCGCTGACGGCCGTTCCCCCATTTGCCTGATGGTCTGCCTTATTAAATCAGGCGTGATCTGAAACTTTCTGGTGGTAGCTCTCTACTTTTACCTGTTGCAGGATTTCCTTGCGCTTACGGTTATCTTTTTTGGATTGTACCTTGTATATTTTACTGAGGTCATGGGTCAGCGTAATGAGCAGAATAAAACACGCGATGTAGAACAGGTTAAAGCCGATGTATTTGTGACTGACACCTCCTATAAGCCCGCCCGCCAGATATGCCGCCAGAATGACAACCATCAACTTTGCCCGGGCTACAATAGCCGGATTGTTACGGTATTCCGGATGGGTGAACATGGAACAAACAATGGCCAGATCGGTAGTCGTTCCGGTGAGATGTGTGGTTTTTACCGCAAAGTTGGAAATACTCGCAGTCAGTCCGTTTTGTAAGCCCATGGAAAACAACATAAGCAGAATTAGGAATTCTGTTTCAATGAGTGTGTTTTCGTAAAAATTGTTTCCGTAAAAACCTACGAAGGCCAGCGCCATTATTTCAAGGAAAATCGGAAATCCATGCGCGAGATAGCTGTTTTTCTTGTTGAAGAATATCACCACAAAATTGGAAATGAAACTTCCAAAAAAGAAGGCACAAACCCACAACACGACAACGCCAAACTGGTACATATTCCCATTGATTATTTCGGAAATAAGTATCGCATAATATCCGGTTACGTTTGATGAAAACGAGAAAAAAAGCAGGAATGATGCAACATTCACAATTCCCGCTACCATGGCTGTTAAGGCGCCCAGCTGAAGGTTATCCGCCAGAGATCTGTTGTTGTTATATTTTCGTAACATAATTAAATATTCACCCGATCAAAAATGATTACTGCTGCTTCTTTTATTTGAATGTCAGAAATGAAATGGAGTTCCATTTTTCCGTTTCCATACTTTTTAATCTCGAAATGTTCTGTAACATTCCCGTCACTTATTTCAAGAATATTTCCCCGACCCTTCAGACTCCAGCTCAACTTATTTACAGTGTCCTTTTTATGGATCTCAAGCTTTCCGTGTGCATTGAAAACCCATTTCTCTCCTGTGTGCTGACGCCCTCCCGAATGCACATTTTCGCTGAATTTTTCCAGGCCTAGCCCTTTCAGAAGATATTTGTCGGCAGTTTTGTACTCCCAGTGCTTTTCATCCCAATGTCCTATCAGGTAGTCTTCCAGCGTCTTATTGAAGGCTGAAAACAACCAAAAAGAAAGTGCGGTAAAGAAGAAACCGATGCACCCGTATAGACTGATTCTATTGATTACGTTGACCATAACTTTATGCTTATGATACAAAAGTAGAAACAGCATATTAGAAGTAATTAATAACGGAATAAGAATCAAATTAGAATATTTGACCGGAAATTAGAACGCGATTAGAATCAAAATGCCATGTTGACGGTGTTCAATTTTCACTGGAAATATTCGCATTTTCCGGGAATTTGCAAGAATTTATCTTTTTTAATTAAAGTGTGTTTTTGTTGTATTTTTTATGTAAAATAGTGCCAAATATTCACACATTCTCTCTGTATTGTACTTTTTAAATGGGGGCAGATAACCTCTAATCGCTTTCTAATCTGAGTCTTATAACATCCTAATACGTCGGGTCTTACTTTGCAGCACATCAAAAAATAAAAATGCAATGCAAAAGACCATACTAATTCCGATTGATTTGACAGTGAAGTCTCTGAACACATTAAAGTATTTTTTGAACAGAACAAGTGAGGAGCGCGTACGTGTTGTGTTAATGTATGCAGTACGGATGAGTGATTCTATTACCGACGCACTTTTTTACAATCCGACGGACATCATCAATTCAAGGACCAGTCAGGATTTTAATGACGCTCTGGCGATCTTAAAAAACCGGTTCAACCGGACACTGGTTTCGGTGGACATCGAACTCTTTCACGGGGAAAGCGCAAGGGCGCTTCGCGTGTTTCTGGAGGCGCACAAAGTGGATGAGGTATATGTGGCGTCGTCCTACAAACTTACGTGTGCCAAGCGTGCATACGATCCTACGGATTTGTTTCCCGCGGCCGGTGTTAAGGTGCAGCAGATAGGATGGAATATAGCGGGTGTATCTACCGAACAGGATTTGCTTGAGTCGTTGCTTTTTAGTTATAACTAGCCAATAATGAAAAAGTCCTGGTACTGAGAGGGCTGTGCGACGTTTCTTGAAGGCTTTACTGTCCCGGGAGAAATAATGATGATGAAGTCTCAGTAAGCTGCAGGAAGCCCCCTTATCGACACAGGGTAGCCGAAGGCCAGGCAGGACAGTTGCCTCTATGAATGTGCGGCATTATTCATGGAGTCCTTCATGTTTAGTTGAATGTGAGTACAAAAGATTCGGAGTTGACGCCGTTGTGGTCGATTATTTTCAGTTCCTTTTCACTCAGAGCATTCACATGAAGGTATCTTCCTTCAGAGGGTATTCCTCCTTCTTCCCAATATTGAATGCGGTCCGGAAAGGTGGCGTGCCATTTCCAGTTCATTACGGAGCTGTCGAGCACTACGTTTTTGTAAAATATCTGAAACAGGTAAGTGCCATTGGGGGAGAAGAAGACAGTCGCTTTGTCTATCTTTACCCCCGTTTCTTCTTCATCATAATAGAAAGCACCGTCTAGCTGATTGGTTATCACCCAGCTTTGGCAAAGCGTTTTGGTGCGATCAGGGTAGGTAGATATTACTTCAACTTTATTCCCACTGAAGGCGCTTGTTTTGCCGCCGCTGGTGAGTTTGAATGTAATCGCTCCGTTTTTTGGCTTCAATTCGGTTAACTCCCCGAAATTCTCCAGGGTTATTTTGCCATCCGCTTTCGCGTTGAATTTGCCCGTAACTGTAGATTTTACGCCATCGAAAAAAATGAAGTTGTTATTTCCCAGGAATTCTATAAAGCCTTTTCCGGCAGCGAGCGTTTTCGCACTTGGGGCGTCAAGCGACCATTTGCTCAAAACGGCTTTTTGAAGTTCGGCTGCGGTGAGGTAAGGGTCGCCATCTTTAGGATCCGGATCCTCATTGCTCTTGCAGGAGAATATCAGCGTAGCAAATGCCATACAGGCGAATAGTAGAGGTAATGTTGTTTTTTTCATGACAATTCAATCTATGGTGGAAAAAGAAGCCTTTATATCATTACAAAGATGGTATGAAATGCGTATTGATTCAATCCCATAAAAGGGGGATGTTTTATGACCTTGGAAGCGAGGGAAGTGTAGATGACCAGAGCTTTTTGATTGTTGTGTCAGACGTCGCCGATGACTTTTTTTTGAGCCGTCTGTCTCGTGGCTACTGTGTTTTTACTTCTTCAATAGGCAGGGTATTCTTCTGGGGCAAGAAGTTTTGGGCAATAGAATTCTACGCTTTCTCCAAATCAGCCGGAAGGTTCACGATTCGGAGAAAGGCGGCAGAGTATTTTTGGAATTATTACTCCGTTGGACTTAATACGAGATGGCCCCCTGACAGGGTAAGTTCCATTCCTTTGGCCGGTTGCCCATCTATTATCGGCATGGCTTTCGCTATAATTTCCCTTATCCCGTCAGCCTGTAGCGAATGGTCGTGGTCGGCTTTGCTGTCCCAGATTTCGGTGATATGCACGGCATTTGGTTCAGCTTTGTCCCGGCCTATGACATAGAGTCGGCAGCCTTTAGTCTTTGAAACTACACTGGAGGCCTTGAGGAGCAGGTTTTCAAGCTCTTCGTGGTGTCCGCCTTTTGCGTTTAATTTTCCTTGTAAGAGGTACATATTCTCATTTTGCATGACATTTTTTAGGCACAAAAAATTCAATTTATTTTCACTGCAGAAAATTGCACATTCACTCCCATGTTTGAACTATAGCCTGTGGGCTCGTAGCTAAGTGTAACTATATCTCCTACTTCTACCTGGATGATGCCGTCGATGGGGACAGTGCCTCTGTTGAGCAAAGTCCTTAAGGTGAGTAATGTCAGATTTACATCCAGTATAGGGAAGTTACCGTACAGGGAAGCCACGCCGTTAACAGAAATGGTCATTCTGGGCGCTACACTCGATGATATGCTCGTAGATGAGGGAGCTGCATGCGAGAAGTTGGTGACGGTAGATACATGGTATAAACCTGCCTTTAGTGCGATGAAACTGGAGCCAGATGATAAAAAGGAGTTGTTGAGATTATCGAACGCCCAACCTGAGATACCAGTAGAGGAGCTATTGATTAATTGATTAGCTGTAGAAGCCGAAAATCCGGTAAGCGGAGGTTTCGGATCTTTTACCGGTGTCCAGGAGCTGCCGTCATAGTAATAAAACCCCGGTGTATTGTCAGTCTGATAGATGATCAGCCCCTCGGTTAGCGGAGAGATGCCATTGCGGGCTTGCTGGTTCATTCTGGGAATAAGCACCCCTTTGTTATCGGAAGCGACCTCCAGCTGGGCCGAACTGTGGGGCTCGGATGTGCCAATCGCGAGCTGCGCATAAAGGGGTTGAGAGAGAAGAAAAAGTAAAATAGGGAGCGTCAATAGCTTGCTCGTTGTAAAAAAAATGAAGTTGCAGGTTGGAGCTGATTTCATACGTGAATTGTTAAGGACTTTGTAATGTAAATTAATTGGTGTCGTGTTCCGGCAGAATACAAGTATTTAGGTGTACCAAATGACGGTAAATAGCTTATTTAAAGGACAATTTAAATGAATTCGCTTAATAATTTCTCTTTTAGAGGAATTAGCGCGCCTTTTGTGAAAGTAAATTGTACTATTAGGTGATTTTAAAGGTTAATGCAGTTGCCGGAGTATTCTAAATTAGGGGCTTAAAAGGCCGATAATACCCGGTTCGGCTTTAAAATACACTCCTTCGCTGTGTAAAGGCGACATTTTAGCGGATCTCCGGAGGAACGTAAAAAACAAATAACTACCTTCGTCTGTATTTAACCCAATACCTCCCCGATTCTTTAATACAACGGATGAAGACAAAACTACTGATCACGATTTTGCTCTTACTTCATGCAGGCATGGCCTTGTACCATCTCAGCCATACGACGATGTGGGATGATGAGGCTTCTGTGGTATGGTTTGCCAAGAATTACAACAAGTACGGCAAGATTCTGGGCTATGACGGAGACAATATATTTTCCTACCGCAACGGGCAGTTGATCAATGATCAATTGATCTACAATAACCCGCCTTTGGATATTTATTTTACTTCAGTAGTCATCGAGAACATCGGAGACAGCGATTTTATAGTAAGATTGTCTTTTGCAATCGTCGGATTTCTGGCACTGATGCTCTTTATTTATTGTTTCAAGTTACTCACAGAAGGGGATAAGGTATGGTTTAATTTTTCAGCGGCCTTGCTGATCTTGTCGGTGAACTACCTGCTGATCGAGGCCAATGCCCGTTACTATTCGCTCAATTTTCTGTTTGCGGCACTCAGTCTGGTCGCTACTTTGAAAATAGGAAGGCAATATGAGCACAAGTTTATTCACCGGGTAGGTTGGCTGTTTTTGCAACTTGGTAGCATTTACCTGCTGTTTATGAGTCATTACCTTGCGGCTGTGTGCTGGTGGCCTGTGATGTTTCTGCTCATGCTGATGCATGGTCAGGTAGATTACCGGCTCAGGGACAGGTTTACCCGGAGCGTGGTGGCTGCTAACCTTGTGCTGTTGATGGTAATCGCTGATTATATCATCGTCAATAATGTGATGAACCGGCCTGATCTCAGCAGTACGGATAGTCGCATGGTCAGGTACCATAAACTGGTTGTATGGCTGTTGTTTGATCTGCACAGGATTAATGTGGTGCCTTTGGCGGTGTTTCCGGTTTTTCTTTTTCTGTTTGTGTTCTTGTGGAAACGGTTAAGCGCAGCCTTTCTACGCGTTGTTGTTTGCACTTTGGCTTTTCTTTTATTGATCCTTTTTCTTACACCGCAGTCAACTACCAGTTCGGTTAATTTTGAAGTTCGCTACCTGTATATCATCATTCCCATGCTGTACATGGTGATTGCTTACCCATTTAAAGTGGTTTATGAACACTCTGTGGCAGGTAAGGTTGTCAGTGTTGCGCTTGCATTGATATTTATCAATTCAAATTTGTTGGTCATCTATCCCCTGCGTACCAAACCCAAATGGTTGCTTCCAGCGTTTGTGATGGAGAGAATGAAGCCTTATCCCACAGCCTATTCTGAAGCACTGAAATACATCCGGACGAATTTTAAAGAAAGAAAGAAGATACTGACCTTGCCGGAGTTTCATAATACGGTATTTCTGAGATACGTGCCGGAAAAGATAGAGATCACCAACACGCTGTGGCCGGACAGTCCGCTTTCCCGCCGGGTCGTGGATTCACTAGGGATGCAATGTCTGTATGTCGGCAGGTGCAAGCCCGATTATGTTTTCCAGTTTGGTACCACGGATACACTCACGGCTTATCCATTTTTACCTGCTGATTTTCGCCAAATAGATACCATTGAGGTGTTTTCACTGGGACTTGATATAAGCAGACCAGAGTTGTTCTGGCATTCGTTCGGCCCGAAACCGGTGACTGATATCAACAAGGAGGCGCTTTACATCTATCACGATTAATCAGCCGGATTTTGCAGGAATGGTTGTATTTTAAAAGCAACCGGTCTTCTGAGTGTTTTGCTGGCACGATTGTTTGGATTTGTCAGGAAAATAAGTTATCTTTCCTTATACATACGTATTTTTTGCGCGCTGAGAAGTCAGGAATCGGATTCGGAGAAAGTATTGTCGCATACAAGCCACCTGGTGAGTGGCTGGGGGAGTTAAACTGCCGGTATGTTATAAGGTAAAACCTTATCGAAAATGATCAACTCCATGTATTTTTCTCAGCAGAAGCTTTTTTTGATTATTTGTGTGTTTTCGGTTGGATTTGCTGTGCAGGTTCCTGCCGAACAGGGTCTGGTCTTTCCTGAACCCTTGCAATCAGATTCCTTGCTTGCAGAAAAGAGGAAGGTACGGTTCGTTTTGGGGTTTGATTCGAGACGAACGCCTGTTGATGGACGGAATCTGCATATCAATGGCGTGGTCGCAGGTATTACTTTCGGAGAAAAAGCACACAGATTGACTGGAGGCTACTATTGGGTGGGTTTTGGGGCGCCGGATCAGTTTATCAATTGGGAAAACATGCTGCCGCGGAGTACCAATCCCGGCTATTATACGGACACAGATGTGCATTTTATCAGCTTTATCTACTCGTACCCTATTATCCATACCTACAGATGGACGCTCTCTATACCGATCGAACTGGGCGTGGGTCGTGAGTTGTCGCGTTACCGGCGAACCTACGAAACTGACCCCCAAAAAAACGGAGACTACTACTTTATGCCTGCGCAAATTGGAGTGTACGGGGAATACCGGGTCTGGAACTGGGCAGGGATAAATGTTCAGGGAGGGTACAGAAGTGCAGTGTCAAACGATGCGTTCCGGGATAAGTTCCAAGGTGCATATTACCGGTACGGGATCCGCTTGTATCTCGGCAGGATTTACATGGAGCTTCGCAAGGGGCATCTGAGACGGGTAGCAGCGAGGCAAAATAAATAATCAGAATTTGTTTTGCGATACAATTTATAATTATTCCAAATAAATAGTTAGTTTTGCGACTGCACTTTACCAGATAGAAAATGTCCGGAGAGGATACAGGCGCTGCTTCGTTTAGGATTGATGAGGAAACTTTCAGGCAATTGTATGAAGACAATTGGGAAAGGGTATATGCTGTCTGCTACAATCATATCGGGCAGGCGGAAGTAGCGCAGGGGATGACACAGGATATTTTTCGGTCTCTCTGGGAACGGCGGGAAGTCCTCGAAATCAATGTGCCCCCTGAGCGATATCTTGCGAGGGCTGCCAAGTTCAAGGTTTTTGAATACCTGCGTAATGTAAGCAACCGGGAAAGGCACCTGGACATCATCAAACAGGAGTCTGCTTTCCATAGTTATGCTACAGAAGAGCAGGTAATGTATAGTACGCTGTCTGCACAAATAGCCGGTTTGGTCGATACTCTTCCTGGCCGGTGCCGTCAGGTATTCAGGATGAGCCGTGAGGAGGGGTTTACGAACAAAGAAATCGCGAAAATACTTTCTATTACAGAGCGCGCCGTCGAATATCATATATCCAGGGCTTTAGACACTTTGCGCCTGCGCCTGCAGGACTACCTTACATAATTTTAGTAGTGTCATTTCGTTTTTTTGTCATTTATGCTACTTTTACAATAGGTATGTCTATCAACTGTGTATGCGGGTATCCAGAGAACTTATCGAAAAGTACCATCGTGGAGAGTGCTCTGACGAGGAGAAATACGAGGTAGAGGAATGGTTGTTCGATGACCAATTTGACGAAAAATCGCTGCAGTTATCTTCAGAAAGACGGCTGGAACAAAAAAAGGAAATATGGGAGGGGATAGCGCCAGTACTTTCAGAAGGCAAAGCAAAGAAGGGGAAATTAAAGGTACTTGTCGCAAACAGAGCCTGGTTAAGTACGGCAGCTGCGCTGGTGTTGCTGTGCGGTAGTTATTGGTTTATTTTCAGACAATCGCCTGCAAACCATCCGTCCATTATTGAGGCCAATAATATTTCCGATGTGGAAAACAGGGACATCAGTTCGCCATTTTACTCCCTGTCTCTAGGCCCGCATAGCAACGTGCGTATAGATCAGAGGCAGGAGATGATGGAGCTATGCGGAACACTCTCCTTTACACCCACCGAAAATATCAGGATGAAGATCGTGGGAGAGTGCCCCAAAGGGCTATCACCCCAGAAGATTGTGGAACTTAAAGGAGGGGCGAGTTATATTGCTTTCAGTTATCAGAATACAGCAGAGCATACCGAACTGATTGTGGTGGAGCAAAACCAGCTGAATGTTCTCCCTTACTTTATTCAAAAGCAGTTAATTACCCAGTTTAAAATCTAATCTGTTTGAAGCGTTCAGGCACTGGTACTCTCTCCCGTCTCTTTATCTTTTTTTTCGTCTGGTCAGGAATTTTACTGGCGGCCTGTCGTAGCGGGAGTTCTGAGGAGCGTCCTATCCACAAAAAGTATAGTTTTCATCTCATGCTCAAGGATGGAAGCGAATGCCTTTTACAGACAGATTCCGTCGAATCCGGAAAGTTAACGCCTCTTCAGGGGCTCAAGGGGCTTCCGCGTCACAATTTCTACAGCCTCGTAGCACGCGATGGCTACTACTATTACCTGGATTCGAAAAATGGCTCTTACAAGAAATGTGTGCTTACCACCGAATCTTTAAACGAGGTAGCGTCCGTGTCGCTGGAAGGATTTACGTTGATCGAAAACCTTACCTGGCTGTCATCAGACTCCATTTTGCTCATTGGCTATGACGTGAAGGGGGCAAAAACCCGTTATGCACGCATCGATTTGACGACCATGCGCGCAGAGCAGGGAATAATTGACATACCCAGGCCTTTTCCTCCATTTAATTGGGTGTCTGTCGGTTTTACCAAGCTGGAGACAGACCGTATGCTGATAGGCTACACTTATCACAGTTCTTCAAAAACAGGTGAATATACGACCAGCGATACCATTCATATCGATGAATTAAGTTATCCGGATTTAAAATCATTGTCGCGCTATAAGGACACCCGTTCTATCTATCCGGGCGGCTTAAGTACCAAAGAATCCTACAGCTTCACGGATGAGAGCGGAGATTTTTATTTTGTCGCCTGCCCTGGTATTATAGCCGGTAACAACGACACCAAGCCCACGGCTTTGTTCCGGATACTGAAAGGCGACACGCGCGCTGATCCGGATTACTTTTTTAATATATCGTCATCTCCCATCGGAAACCAGGGATATGGTTGCTGGTATATCGGCCAGGGGAAAGCGATTATACGAACAGAGCGGAAAGCACTTTACACAGGCATAGGAGATCATTACGCGGTTCCTCATTTCGACTTTTATCTGTTGGATCTTCAGAAACAGACAGCAGTCCGGCTGGCTCTTCCCCTGGATAAGGGTTCTTCAAGGCAATGCATCCTTGTTGAAAACGGAAAGGTCTACATTACTGTTAACTCTGATACCGAAGGTTGTTATGTATGGATCATGGATCCCAACACTCTCGAATTAAGAAAAGGGCTTCAGTTTGCCGGAGAGGCTGACTATATCCTGAGAATGGATGTCATGTGAAATTCTCTGATCGTCGCTTTCTTATCCCAGACTCTTCTTTTATTTGGAATAATTAAATTTTTTTTGGATGCTGTTTCGGGGTAGCTATAGATTAAGCTACTATTTCAAAGACGGGCAATATAACGCCGGCTTTGAAACCTATGAACAACATATACAGAAATAGTTTTTTTTATTTTTTCTTCATTCTATATGCTATCGTCTGCCCCCGGGAGGGTATGGCTCAGTCTACGGTACAAGGACATGTCAAAGGTTCGAAGGAGGAATCATTAGCCGGAGTCGTCGTCCGTGTGGGCAAGTCTACAGTTGGGGTCCAGACCGACATTAACGGCAGGTATTTGCTCGCTGACCTAAAGCCGGGCACTTACGATCTTCATTTCTCATTTGTCGGGTTCCAGAGCCAGACCCATCAGGTTTCACTAAAAAGCGGACAGGATGTAGAATTGGACGTAACGCTTGCAGAAAGTGTTCAGGACCTGAAAGAAGCGCGGGTGTTTGGGAAAGGAGAGACTCAGAGAGTGAGGGAGGGTGCCTACCATGTTAGCGCCATCGATACCAGGTCGCTGGCCAATACAACTTCCGATTTGAACCAGGTGCTCAATCGCATGAGTGGAGTCAGGATACAGGAGGCTGGTGGCCTGGGTTCTGATTTTCGTTTTTCTATCAATGGTTTGTCCGGAAATCACATCAAGTTTTTTATAGATGGCGTTCCCATGGAATCTTTTGGTGGAGGAATGACGCTGAATAACATCCCCATTAACCTGGCGGAGAGGATAGAAGTTTATAAAGGAGTGGTGCCGGCTTACCTGGGTTCGGATGCTTTGGGTGGAGCGGTGAACATCATTACCAAAGGCAGAGGAGGAAACAAGTTAGATGCGAGTTATTCTTTCGGATCCTTTAATACGCACCGAGCGGCTATTTCAGGAGGGTATACAGCCCCTAAATCTGGTGTTACGGTCAACGTCAGCTCTTACTACAACTATTCCGACAACAATTATTACATGCGGAATAATCCGGAGGCCAATGTAAAGCTTGAGGTTATAGAAGAAGGGAAATTTGTGGTGAAAGATAAGCTCCGACGCTTTCATGATGGCTTCGAGTCCTACATGGGTCAGGTGGAAGTCGGGATTTCCAACAAAAAGTGGGCGGACGTAATGGTCGTTGGACTCATGCGTACGCATAGTTTCAAGGAGCGACAAACCGGTGCCACCCAGGAAAAAGTGATTGGGGAGATGACAAACAAAACCCACAACACGGTGCCGTCGCTTCGGTACCGTAAGGATGACCTGTTTGTGGAGGGGTTGTCGGTGAGAGCATTTGCTAATCTTTCAAACGACAAAACCGTAGTGACGGACACCAGTTCCAGGACCTGGTACCAATGGAACGGGATCCCGGACCGGGTCAATCAGACCGGAGGAGAGCTCAGTGAGAAAAAATCTATTACACATCTTACCGGAGGCAATGGCCTGGCCCAGATGAACGTCAACTATACACTGGGGACGCATCATAAGTTTAATGTGAATTATAATTTCAATAGTTCCTTCCGCGAGAGTTATAACGAGATAGATCCTTACAATCATTCCTACGACAGGTCTAACCGGTTAAATAAGAAAATCCTGGGACTCACCTATCAACAAGACTATTTCGACGCCAGGCTGGCCAATAGTTTTTTTGTGAAGAACTTCAATTTTTCCGGAAAGGTTGTCGGCGCAGACAGCATTACATCAAGGCAGCGGTCAGACTACTGGGGTTACGGTGCCGCTTCACGTTTCAGGTTTAATGAGCAACTGGGGATCAAAGCCTCCTATGAGTATGCCCTTCGTTTACCTGGTCTGATAGAGCTTTATGGCAATGCTGAGGAGGTAATGGGTAACCGCAATCTCAAACCGGAGAACAGCAACAATTTTAATCTTGGATTTTTTTACGTCGGGCGTTACGGGAACCATTTTCTTTCTGCCGAGGCGACTGGGTTCTACAGGAATACCAATGATTATATCTATTCAATGCCTGCTGTCAATTCGTCTACGGGAGGTGATTTCTCCATGTATTACAATGCGGGTGGTATCAAAATTGATGGTTTCGAAACCGATATCCGGTATGAGTACCATCGTCTTCTGAGCTTCTCCGTTAACCTGAGTTACCAGAATGCTGTCGACCGCGAAAAGTATGTACGGGGAACCAACCGCGAGAAAATTACCTACAAGAGCCGGATCCCTAACCAGCCGTGGCTGTATGGAAGTGCAGATTTCAATATAGGCAGAAGTGACTGGCTGGGTAAAGGGACAAGGGTACAATTTAACTGGTATACGCAATACATCAACAGCTATTCCCTGAGCTGGTCAAGGCTGGGAAACAAAGCTACCAAGGATTACATCCCTATGCAGATCATACATAACGTGGCGCTGACCTATTCCATGAAATCGGGCCGGTACAATGTTACACTGGAAAGCCGCAACCTTTCTGACCAGATCGCCTACGACAATTTTAAACTTCAAAAGCCGGGACGTTCCTTTTTTATCAAGCTGCGCTATGTCCTGTCTTCTTACAACCTGTATAATTATTAAACATCCAAAAATCATGTACAATTACTTCAAAAAAGGTCTTTCTATTGTCGGCGTATGTTTGCTTGGAGGAGTTTATTCCTGTAGCAACAATAAGAATGAAGACCCTGCACCAAAAACACCGGGCGAATACGCTGTCATATTTACTGCAGACAACGGAAACAGTTATTTGCTGGGGGCAAGCTCACTGACGGAGGGAGTCATTTCACCTGTAGGAAAAGGCACGGATGTGACCAACATATTTACCTGGGAAGAGAACATCATCCAGAAAGGGCGTGATTTTTACCATCTGAACCCGAACGCCGGTAAATTCGGAAAGTACCGGTTCGAAAACGACGTGTTGACTACTGTATCTGAAATCGTATTTACTGCATTTCCGAGTCCTTACCTGGGCTGGCATGTGTGGCTGGATGAGAATCAGTTGATGTTTGGTCCGAGAAGTTCCAATCTTTACGCTATTGTCAATACCTCTTCAATGACCCTGGTAAAGAGCGGGGAATTTGAAAAGACAGGCATCCCTGCCGACCACAGCCGCCGGATTTTTTCAGCAATACCAAAGGGTAACAAACTGCTTATCGGCTACGGACTTTATAATGAGGCTACCAAAGTACACTACGATTCTTCCTACCTGGCGGTAATGGACTTTCCAAGCCTGACAAATCTGAAAGTGACAAGCAAAGACGGAAGATCTGCACCTATCGGAGCGCTGCGTAACGGATACTTTAGCCAGTTTACCGAAGCGGGGAATACGTACATTCTTACCCACCCTATTGCGCTGGGCGCAAACAAGCCGGACATGCCGACGGGCTTCTACCGCGTAAAAGAAGGAAGTAATGAGATCGACCCCGGCTATTTCTTCAACGTGTCGTCGATTCGCGGAGGAGACAAGCAGCTCGGTGTCGGATATCTCGGAAACGGCAAGGCTATTCTGATCAGCGCGCATGATGCAGAAACCAATGTGAAGGAGTGGGATGACTGGTGGTATGCGACTATGTGGGAGTATCTCGTAGTGGACGTGAACACGCAACAGTTGGTCAGGAAGCTTGATCTTCCACTAGTGCTTAACTCCCGGTCGGCTGTGGTTCATGAAGGTAATGCATACATCGCGGTAAACGACCCCAATGCTGACGCGATTTATGTGTGGGAGTACAACAGTGAGAAGGATACCTTTAAAAAGGGCTTGAAAGTAGAAGGAGGAAGTAATAATACCCCCACGCTTTTCAAATTAAATAACGAGTAGCCTGTTTTTCCCCCGCCCCGGAAATGTAAATGACGGGGCGGGGCTTTCTTTTTTAACGTTAACCCTATTATGTTCAGCAGAATCAACGCATGGTTTCACCTGTGGTTGGGAATAGCCTCAGGTATCGTGGTTTTTACCCTCAGTGTCACCGGATGTATTTTGGTATTTCAGCACGATCTGTCCAATCTTTTCCACCCCTGGCAGAGAGTAGAAGCCCGCACTTCAGACGAACAGCTGCCTCCTTCCCGGATCTTTAAAGCAGTAAAAGAATTCCTGCCGGATAAAGAGATCAACAGTGTATGGTACTATGGTCTGGACAGATCAGCGAAGGTAGACCTTGATTCTGATTCAGTTCTTTGGGTTAATCCCTACACGGCTGAAGTCCTTGCAATGGTTGACCATGAAGATTTTTTTCATTTCATTGATGAAGGGCACAGGCATTTATGGCTTCCGGCGAAATACGGCGATCCGATTGTGGGTTGGGGGACTTTTATATTCTTTTTGTTGTTGATCAGCGGACTCATTCTATGGTGGCCCAAGAAATGGAGTAAATCCAATCGGGACAAAAGTTTCAAGGTTAAGTGGAGGGCGAGCTTTAAGAGAGTCAATTATGACCTTCACAATGTACTCGGATTTTACAGCCTGATTTTTGCGCTGATTATGGCCATCTCAGGTTTGGTAATGAGTTTTACCTGGGCCAGGAAGAGCGTGTATTGGCTTGCCGGTGGTGAAAACAAGCCGAGGCAGGAACGGAAGAAAGAGCCAAAGGAGGACAAACCCGTGGTCACAATGGCTGAGGCGGAAAAAATGGCAAAGACGGATCTGATCTGGCATAAAGTGAGAAGAGAATACGCGTTGCACAACAAGGAATCTGTAATTATAGGATATCCTAAAGATCCGGGTGAACCACTTTATACCTGTACGGACATGGTCGCCGGTAGCTGGCGTTACATCTACTTCGATATGCAAACCCTGCAGCCCGCAGGACGCACGCAGAAACCCATGCATGAGGAGAAAGTAGCGGATTGGATCATGCGTGCGAACTACGGGATTCACACAGGACTGGTGTATGGCAATACGACCAAAATCCTTTACTTTCTGGCCAGTCTAATCTGCGCCAGCCTGCCCTTTACCGGATTTATGGTCTGGTGGGGGAAAAGAAAAAGGAAGAAGAGGAGAGATGTCTCTACTTTAATCGGGTAATTTTTACATCATCGACATAAAATAACGTAAGGCTTTCTTTATTGTCTGCCCCTGGCAGCGGAGGCCCCGGTTCTTCGTTGGGCGTTTTCCGGTTGGGAATATCCCGGTAAGGCCCTGTTCTCAGTGAGAGCCTTTCGACAGACTCCACAGCTTCGGCAAGAGGCGCATTTTTTAGGACTTGCCTGCCGTCGAGAAACAGGTCGAAACTCCCGGAGCGGCCGGCTTTGACAACGAATTTTATTTTGTGCCAGGCACCGGGCGCATATTTGCCAAGGTCTTTCTCCAAGGCCCCTTCTCCGCTCACTATTCTTGCATTTTCGCCGAACTTTAGTCTCACCGGCCTGTTTCCGTATCGGTCTGTAATGTCTATTTCGAGCCGCCCCGTATTTTTTACATCAGCCTGTACATCCAGCTCAAGGCTCATTTCGCCGGCTTCTTCAAAAACCCGGATCGCTCTTCCGTAGTCATAGGGATCTTCGTCTTTCAGTTCCAGGGAAAGACCGTCTCTTCCTGGTGACTTTACAAGCGTTACGGGTGCCCATTTTGGCGCGTAGATATTCCAGTCTGTGACAGATCCACCCGCCTGAAGCTTGTTGAAGCTATCGGATACCGGTCCTGTGACTTGATAGCGTACCGGGGTAGGCACCCTGCTGACCCACATGTCTTCTTTGTTCATGCTGTAAGTGAGCCACATATCCTGGCCGGGCGGGTTCCCGTTTCCTTCTTCGATGCCACGTACATAGCAGGGGCCGAAGTCTTTCCATCTGCCGAAAAAGCGTCTTGGAGGTACTTCTCCCTGAACCAGTAGCATATTGTCAAAGAATACGCCATCGTCGCCGGAAACCACCACCAGCGGGTAGCGGTGTTCATCCATTTCGATAGGATTGTAAACCATCGCATACCTTCCGTCTTCTGTGGCTTGTCCCCATACTTTTCCACCAGCCATTGTGAGCGTGGGCACCTTTACAGAGGGGGAGAAAGTCTTCCCGTTGTCTGAAAGCGCCGCTTTCGACCGTTTCCATAGTCCCACTGTTTTTCCGTCTTTTCGCCGGAAGTAAGAAAATGCTTCACCACCACTTGGCCCGGCAGCAGAGTAGAAGCCATCCAGCCCTTCATCTTCATCGCGCCACTGGAGCGTCATCAGTGGGTTCGCGAGGAGTGCGTCACATGCGGAGATGAAAGCTGCGTCTGTGGATTTTTTGTAGAATGGGTAACTGGTGTTGCTTTCATTCCAACTAGTATGGCTGCTGTAGCGGATAAAATAGATAGGCCCGAAGGAACCGTCTTTTTTGATCTCCCTCACCACCCGGCCTATGCCGCCTTTTCCGAAAGGATCTTCGGAATGTGCATAAAAAGCGAGGGTCAGCAGCTTCCCGTTGGGGGCCGTGTAAAAGCCCATGCGCTGATGCATCATGTACCCGTCGTAGCCTTCTGGGATTTTGACGCCTGCGGGTGCCTGATATGGTGGAAAAATTACTTCAGGAGCGGACCAATTCCGGCCATCTTTTGACGTGACCAGCAATGTTTGTCCCGGTGCGATATGTTCATCAATCGGATTGCTCAGGTACTGCTGAAAAAAACGACCCTCCCAGTATGCAAGACTGGACGCGTGATTATATGTCCATCCATGGTTATCGGCCTGTGCAGGGTTCGTCCGGTTTACACGTAGTGTTTGTCTGTTTTCGACCCCGATGGCGTAACGCAGACGGCCTTCGTGTACCTGAGGGTCGACACTGACGCCACCGGTGTAGCGAACAGGTTCGTGAATACTCCCGGTCTGCGCCGTCAAACTTATAGCAGAGAAAGAAAGAATCGTCGTTAAAATGATGCTGTGCGATTTGCTGCGACATTTTGTGGTATTGATTCTGAAAGAGGTAATCATCTCGTGAAGTTGATTGGTGCTAAGGTTATTATTAAATACAGGGTATTGTGAAAACAGGCCATCGCACTGCGTCCGTTCATTTTTGAGAAAGACGGTTCTCTCGCTTTTTTAATGATTTTCCGGATAACTGATCCAATTTAGGTGAGATCGGTGCTTTTCTTTGTTGTATTAGGACTTTTCTTCTTGAAAATGCTTCTTTTTGTTGCGAGAGTAGTATTTTT
>CAZAVR010000012.1:0-21074 GCA_964488435.1 uncultured Cytophagales bacterium
CCACTTCATTAACAGGAAGATGGTCGTCTGTAATGGCCATTGCCCGGGTATCAATAAAATACTGGTCGTATCCTAACCGGCTTGCGGTTTCCCATATATTATTCACAACTGAAGGGGCATAGTTCATGGAACTGCCTTCCTTCGGAAAAGTCGCTCCCTTGGCTCCCACCATATCCAGTAAAATTCCGAAATAAGCCGTATATCCGGGTATGTGTCTGTTTTTTGACCAATATTGTGACCCCAGACAAAAACCCGAGTACTTGTCACCGGGGGAAGTGGAGTGCCCTCCCCAGTCTTCTGCGTCAAAGAATATGATATCGACACCTATGTCAGGTTGATGGAGTTGAATGACCCGGGCTATTTCCAAAAGGACCCCTACGCCGCTGGCGCCATCGTTCGCGGCTGGTACAGGCTTGGTTCTGGTCGTAGAATCGGCGTCAGCAAACGGCCTTGAATCCCAATGGGCGGCCAGAAGAATCCGCTTGGCTGCATCTGGTTTGTAACTTCCAATAATGTTTCGGCCATTTAGCTTTGTTCCGTCAAATGCGACCTCTGAAAAAAGCTGCTGAGTTACTTTCCAATCGTAAGCTTCAAGTTGTCCAACGATGTAGTCGCCGCATTTTTTGTGTGCGTGAGAATTAGGGACCCTGGGCCCGAAAAGAAGTTGTCTCTCAATGGAGAGATAAGCAGAGTCAGCCGAAAACTCACCAGCTTTGACGAGTAGAGGTGTCTTAGGGGTTTCCTGTCTGGATGAATTCTCATTTCCGCAACCGGCAGCTAATGTCACCATGGCCACCATCAGCGTCAGTCGGAAAGAAAAAGAGGCGTAATGCATAACGGACTTATTTTCAATAAAAAAGTTGCCCGTGCCTGAATGCAGGTAAGGGGCAACTTGATTTTCGCGTCTTTAGTTATCAGATATCGATACGGGCGTATTTGGCGTTACGTTCGATAAACTCACGGCGAGGCGCGACTTCATCACCCATTAACATGGAGA
Source organism: uncultured Cytophagales bacterium (assembly GCA_964488435.1). Lineage (GTDB taxonomy): Bacteria > Bacteroidota > Bacteroidia > Cytophagales > Spirosomataceae > JBEBSO01. The sequence continues at coordinate 998 of CAZAVR010000012.1, forward strand.
ACAGGTGGTCTGCCTCCGCTGCGGAATCTACCGATACTCGTTTGAGGCTCCTCTTCTCAGGGTTCATAGTGGTCTCCCACAACTGTTCCGCGTTCATTTCGCCCAAACCTTTGTATCGTTGCACATTGACAGAGTCTTCCTTGCCATTGGCAATTTCTTTGACAGCGGCTTCGCGTTGGGCCTCTGTCCAGCAGTAGCGCTCCTCTTTTCCTTTTTTGACAAGGTATAGCGGAGGCTGAGCAATAAAGATATGTCCATTGTCAATCAATACCTTCATATACCGGAAGAAGAAAGTAAGTATCAGCGTCCGTATATGGCTTCCATCTACGTCGGCATCGGTCATGATGATGATTTTATGGTACCGCAGTTTATCAATATTCAAGGCGCGTTCATCGCCGTCTTTTCCGATTTGCACGCCCATTGCGGTGAACATGTTTTTGATCTCTTCATTTTCGTAGATGCGGTATTCCTGTGCTTTTTCTACGTTCAGGATTTTTCCTCTCAACGGCAGTATTGCCTGGAATCCCCTGTTCCGCCCTTGTTTGGCAGTACCTCCGGCAGAATCTCCCTCGACCAGGTAAAGTTCACAAACACTCGGATCGGATTCGGAGCAGTCGGCCAGTTTACCGGGAAGCCCGGTTCCTGTCAAAACATTCTTCCGCTGCACCATTTCCCGCGCTTTCTTGGCAGCTATCCGTGCTTTGGCAGCAAGGATCACTTTGTCGATGATCATCCTCGCTTCTTTGGGGTGTTCTTCCAGGTAGGTCTCCAGCATTTCCGAAACCACCTGACTCACCGAGGCGGCAACATCAGAGTTTCCGAGTTTGGTTTTGGTTTGTCCTTCAAATTGCGGCTCCTGTACTTTGACAGAGATCACGGCTGTAAGTCCTTCCCGGAAGTCATCACCACTGATCTCTATTTTTTCTTTGGTAAGGATCCCGGATTTATCGGCGTAGTTTTTCAGGGTACGTGTGAGCGCCATCCTAAAGCCCGATACATGCGTTCCGCCCTCTATGGTGTTGATATTGTTGACATAGGAAAATACATTCTCACTGTAAGAAGTATTGTAAATCATAGAAACCTCCACGGGGACGGTCCCTTTGTCGTTTTCCATGTAAATAGGTGCAGGAATCAGCTGTTGCCTTGTGCTGTCGAGGTAGCTGACGAATTCAACAAGTCCTCCTTCTGAGAAAAATTTCTCGTAGCGCGGATTGCCCTGTTCATCCAGATCCCGCTTGTCTGTCAGTGTCAGTGTGATGCCTTTATTGAGGAAAGAAAGCTCTCTGATTCTTCCGGCAACTGTGTCATACTTGAATTCAGTGACGGTAAATATAGATTCGTCCGGCTTGAACCTTACAAAGGTACCGGTGGAGTCTGATTCTCCTATCACCCTGACAGGATACAGGGGTTTCCCTTTAGCGTAATCCTGCTCGAAAAGCTTACCTTCCCTTCTGACTTCCACATGTAAATGAGTGGAAAGTGCATTCACACAGGAAACACCCACACCGTGAAGTCCGCCGGAGACCTTATAGGTGTCTTTATCAAACTTTCCTCCTGCGTGAAGGACGGTCATTACTACTTCCAGGGCCGATCTTTTCTCCTTGGAGTGTATGCCGGTAGGGATGCCTCGACCGTTGTCCCGGACGGTAATAGACTCGTCCGTTTCAATGGTCACATCTACCGTGTCACAATAGCCTGCAAGCGCTTCATCAATGGAGTTGTCAACTACCTCCCAAATCAAATGATGAAGACCCTTCGCGCCGGTATCGCCAATGTACATGGCAGGACGTTTTCTTACGGCTTCAAGCCCTTCAAGAACCTGGATATTTTCAGCTGAATAATTGTTTTCTTCTAAGGTAATTTCGTTTGCCATATAATTGGTCTACAGTACAATGTTTATGATTGCAGGTAAGCGATACTAACTTGTAAAGATACAAAAAAAATGCGGTTTTCGGATAGATTTATCCATGTATTTTGCAAGAAATCGAAAGCGTGACCGGAGAGGAGGGTTCGTGTGTTCCGACCATAGAAAGCCGCGGGCCATTCGGGCCTGTATTTGTATAAAAGCGGGACAAAAGTACCTGGTGAATGGTTACATTACACTGCGGAGAAATCTCCGTATGCCCTCAATATAAATGGTTTCAATATGGGCCAGGTTATGCCTGGACTGCGTGGCCATGGTTATCGAAATAAATCCGAACGTAATGCACCACCATTCATAGTAGGTTTTTGATACAGCTTCGCTAAACTTGGGCTTTAGCGTAGCGATCATTTCCCACACGGGATTGTCCCGGATTTCGAGCTCATTTTTAAAAACGTGCTTGGATTGGCAGAATGCTCCTTCCAGATTAAACATCACCTGTAAAACCTCCGGCTGGGAGACGGAAAAATTCCAGATCGCCTGAGCCACTTCCATCAGCTGCTTTTCAGGATTACGGTAAAGGGTTTTGATTTTCAGATATTCCTCTCTAAGAAAGTCGAATCCTTCAGTCCGGACAGCTTCCAGAAGTTTGTCCTTGCTTTCAAAATATTCGTACAAAATGGGAGGACTATATTCGATGACGTCAGCAATCTTCCGAATAGAAACGGCTTGCCATCCCTCTTCTCTCGCAATCTCTTTTGCGGTGCTGACAATATCTGAACGTACTTGTTTTCTGAGGCGCTCACGGCGTTCAACGATTCCCATCCGTGTATGATTAGTTTGTGGACTACCAGTTTGCCAAATTTAGATAAACACAAACTTTTTTCCAAGTGTTGGCGCCTTTTTTATTGGAAAATCTATCAGTGTAAAGTAGCGCTGTATTTGCCGGAAGCCGGTTTAGGTGGGTTCAGAAGCGAAGGGTGAAGTTTTCCCTGGCCTGACTCTTACGGAAGAAGATAATACCTATCCAGAAAAGATCGAGGGTGACGCATACGGCGGGATCCGCCTTGATTTCTTCCCACGCACGCGTCATTTCTTCCGACCAGTAAATGTCGTCGAGTATGAACACGCTATTTTCATGTGCATGGGCCAGGCATTGCCTGAAGTAGCGCATGGTAGGTTCGTAGCGATGGTTGGCATCAAAAAATACCATATCCAGGGCCGCTCCGTCGAGCCGTTCAAGTGTAGTGGCGAGTGTTTTGTCGATATTCCCTACAACGACTTCTATGTTATCGGCCTTCTGGTCGATGAAGTTTGCGGAAGCGACTTCTGCAGTTTGGGGGCATCCTTCGAGCGTGAAGATGCGTGCATCCGGTGCTGCTTTTGAAAAATATAAGGTCGTGAGACCAAGAGAGGTTCCGAGCTCCAGGACTACTGCAGGTTTAAAGTACCGGACAAGGCGATGGAACAGTTTACCGAACTTTTCGGGTTTTTCGACGTTTCTGGCGATCGCACCCAGCGAGCGAATCCTGGATTTACCGGTTCGGGAACCGGCTCCAAGATCCAGTACCTCAATGGTCTGCCGGGAGGCTGAAAGAGATTTTCTCAGTGACTTCAACCCTATGTAATCCGGATGCGCATCACGGATGTCAATGACAAGGGTGTAAAGATCAAATACAAAAGGCGAATGTACAGCATGTCGGTTTCCTGCACGCAGGAGATACCTGAGGTAAGATTTTATCAAAATAAACGCGGGTAAGAGGCGCCTTGTACCAGTATGTCAATTGAGGACAAAAGGAGCAACAAGTGTAAATTCAGGGATAGTTACTTCAAATTTACGTCCGTCCACAATTTTCTCCATCAGATAAATGCCGGCCATTTTGCCGACAGCTGTTTTTAAATTGCAGCCGGAAGTGTACTCATGTTTTTCTCCGGGCTCCAGTACGGGCTGCTGGCCCACTACGCCTTCTCCTTCCACATGACGTACTTCACCATTTGCATCATAAATTCTCCAGTAACGCCTCAACAGCTTGATGGTGTTGGAACTGCAGTTTTCAATGACAATTCGATAGGTGAATAAGTAGTAATTCTGATGAAGATTCGGGTAGGCAGGTTGATATTCTGCCAAAACCGAAACCCTCACGCCCTCGGATACTTCTGAAACCATAACACTAAATTATCTGTAATCCCTGAACGAAAATACTAGCCGGCAGGATATAAAACAAACATAAGTTATTAATTAATTTGCCCCTTCATTCAGAACACAAGTCTTTATGGAAGTAAAAATGGACGAATCCTGGAAAGGGAGATTACAGACGGAATTTGAGAAAGATTATTTCAGGGAGCTGGTGGGTTTCGTCAAAGAAGAATATCGGGTCGGTACCGTTTACCCCCCCGGGAAGCATATTTTTAATGCTTTTGACAAGTGTTCTTTTGATGATTGCCGGGTGGTGATACTGGGGCAGGATCCCTATCACGGGCCCGGACAGGCAAATGGTCTGTGCTTCTCAGTGAGCGATGGTATACCCAAACCTCCTTCTCTGCTCAATATTTTCAAGGAGATCAGAGACGACCTCGGTATACCTGTACCCGTTTCCGGGAATCTCGAACGATGGGCGGTACAGGGAGTGCTGCTTTTGAATGCCACGCTGACTGTCAGAGCAGGTGAGGCAGGATCACATCAGCGACGTGGATGGGAGGCTTTCACTGACGCAGTGATTCGTCGTATTTCGGAAGAAAAGCAGGACGTGGTATTTATGCTCTGGGGCAGACATGCTCAGGACAAAGGCAGCATCATTGATCTCAAAAGGCATTACGTACTGACGGCAAGACACCCTTCGCCGATGGCGGCTTCTCAGGGAGGATGGTTCGGTCAGCATCATTTTAGCAAAGCCAATGCCTACCTCGCCGGAAAGGGGCTACCTCAAATTCAGTGGTAAAAAAATGGCCGCCAACATTTCGGGCGACCATTTTTTTTCATCTATCTATCTCTATTTTTTGACTTTTTTGGGTCAATCGGACGCGTAAGCGCTATTTCCACCTGTCTCCTGAAAACCACATACAGTCCGGATTGTTTTTCGGATGTGGTTCCGATTCCTTTTACAAATATACAACATTTTTCCTGTAAATAGAATTTTTTGCATAAAAAATTGCCGTAATTCTTTATTTTTGGTAGAGATGGGTGTCTAAAAGCACGGTCGTATCCTTGTACGTACTGTCATGTATGCTCATTTTTTTAACCCGCACACTTACGTATTATGTTGAGGACATTGACCCTGTTTTTTTGTTTACTGCCCATAGATTACCCGGCAGCGTCCTGGGGGTTCTGGGCACACAAACGTATCAACCGTCTCGCTGTTTTTCGTCTTCCCCCGCCTATGATGGGGTTTTACAAGCAACATCTCGATTATATAACAGAGGCCGCCGTAAATCCTGACCGCAGGAGGTACGCCGTGGTGGGAGAGGCGGAAAAGCACTATATTGATCTGGATGTGTACGGTGACAGCGCCCGCTATCTTCCGCGAAAATGGGAAGAGGCCGTTGCGCGGTTTGGTGAGGATAGCCTGCGCAGGCATGGGATCGCGCCCTGGCAGATTCCCCGGTTGATGCGTCGTTTAACAGCGGCTTTCAAAGACGGGAGTTCCGCGCGCATATTACAGCTTTCGGCAGACCTCGGGCACTATATCGGAGATATTCATGTGCCGCTTCATACCACCAGGAACTACAACGGGCAATTGACGGGTCAGGAAGGTATTCACGGTTTCTGGGAGTCAAGAGTGCCGGAGCTTTTTGCGGAAAACTACGATCTGTGGATCGGGAAGGCGGAGTATATTTCGGATCCTTCCGCCGAAATGTGGCGTATCGTTTTTGAGGCGCATGCGGCGAAGGATTCTGTGCTTTCATTTGAACGTGAACTGACACGCACCTTTCCGGCCACTGAAAAGTATGTTTATGAAGAGCGGAACGGGGTGATCGTCAAGACCTATGCCCGTTCGTTTTCTGAAAAATACCATCGTATGTTGGGAGGTCAGGTTGAAAGACAAATGAAGGCAGCTATACGTGTAGCAGGCGATTGCTGGTATACCTGTTGGGTGGATGCCGGTCAACCGGATCTTGTGAGATTGATCACAGCGCACCAACCTGATGCCGGGGACAGCACCTTGCAGGGCGGGTGGATAAAGCGATTATTGAATATACGTCCGGAAGATTGACGCTATCGGGAGCAGCGCTCCGGTTCTCTAATGAATTTTTAGAAGGATTATCAACGTTTCTGACATAAAAAAACCATTTTTGTGACTGAAATTGATTACTTGATATATGATCGGAGCATTTGAGGATCTGCCGGAAATAATATTGCAAAAAGGGAAGGATTCCGCTGTGAAAAGACGGCATCCCTGGATATTTTCAGGAGCAGTTGCCCGAGAACCATCCGGCCTTAGCGACGGGGATATCGTAAAGGTATTGAGTGCAGGCCGGGACTTTCTGGCCGTGGGTCATTACCATCACGGAAGTATTAAAATTCGTATATTGTCTTACGAGCAGAAGCCTGTAGATCAGCTGTTCTGGGAAAGTAAGCTGGCCTGTGCCTGGGAACTGAGAAAGGGTCTCAAGCTTGCCGGAACGAACGCCTTCAGGCTCGTTCACGGTGAAGGAGACCATCTTTCCGGCCTGGTTGTTGACGTTTATAACGGCGTTGCGGTATTGCAGGCGCACAGCATCGGTATGCATAGATCTGCTGCCGATATTGCTGAGGCACTTCGTGTCGTAATGGGAGATGAGCTGGTGGCTGTTTATGATAAGAGCCGGGAAAGTCTGCCCGACGACTACGCCTCTTCCATAACCAACGGATTTCTGTATGGCAGCTCCGAATTGCCCAGGGGCAGTCTGGAGTACGGAAGGAAGTTTGAGATTGATTTCGAAAAAGGACAGAAAACCGGATTCTTTCTGGATCAGCGGGAAAACCGTCATTTACTGGCGCATTATGCGGAAGGAAAACGGGTGTTGAATACCTTTTCTTATTCCGGTGGATTCTCGGTGTTTGCCCTTTCTGCCGGGGCAACTGAGGTATTATCGGTGGATATCTCGGAAAAAGCCATGGTGCTCTGCGAGAGAAATGTGAACCTGAACGAGGGTAAGGAGCAGCATAAGGGATTGGTCGAAGACGTGATGAAATGGCTCAAATCGTCTGATGAGCAATATGACATAGTGGTCCTGGATCCTCCCGCATTTGCGAAAAGTATACAAGCCAGACACAGGGCTTTGCAAGGGTATAAGAGATTAAATGCGGAGGGCTTGAAGCGGGTTTCACCCGGCGGTTTGTTGTTTACGTTTTCTTGCTCACAGGTGGTCGACAGGATGTTGTTTTACAATACGATCGTGGCTGCTTCTCTCGAGGCGGGAAGGGAAGTGCAGGTTTTACATCATCTGACACAGGGTCCGGATCATCCTGTGAATATTTTTCATCCGGAAGGCCACTACTTAAAGGGCCTGGTACTTCGTGTTAAATAATCGCTTACCATCAAAGGCCGGCCCTTAACCGGCAGCCATTGACTAAACAGTAGAAAAATGTCTCCCGAGGAACAGATCAGAGCGCTTAGCGAAAAACTCAATTATTACAACGACCGCTACTATCAGGACAGCGTGTCGGAGATAACAGACGAACAGTTTGATGCGCTTCTCAAGGAGCTTCAGCGTCTCGAATCGGAAAATCCTCATCTCAAATTTCCTGATTCTCCCACGCAGAGGGTGGGTGGTACCATCAGCAAAACATTCGAAACGGTTTATCACCGTTTTCCAATGCTTTCGCTGGACAATACTTACAACGAACAGGAGCTTCGGGACTTCGATGACCGGGTGAGAAAGGGGCTTGGCGGGGAATCCTATGAGTACATTTGCGAGCTTAAGTTTGACGGAATATCTCTGAGTTTTACTTACGAGGACGGGGTGCTTACCCGTGGTGTAACCAGGGGTGACGGGACCAGAGGAGACGACATTACACATAATGTAAAAACCATAAAAAGCTTGCCGCTAAGTATAAAAAAGCCGGGTATGCCGGAAACTTTCGAAGTAAGGGGGGAAGGGTTCATGCCGTTCCGCTCTTTTCAGAAATTGAACGCAGACATGGAGGAGACGGGGGAGCAGGCCTATGCCAATCCAAGGAATGCCGCATCAGGTTCATTTAAATTGCAGGATTCAGGGGAGACTGCGCGACGTAACCTGGATTGTTATATATATTCTTTTCTAAGCGCTAAGCCATTTTTTCGTTCTCATGAGGAAGGCTTAACGGCATTGAAAGGCATGGGGTTTAATGTTTCCCCAGGTTGGAAGAAATGTAGTGATATTGATGAAGCCATCGCATTTATTCATGAGTGGGAAGAAAAACGTTTTGAGCTTCCTTTGGCCACGGATGGGATTGTGATTAAGATCAATTCTTACCGGCAACAGGAAGAACTGGGCTTTACCGCAAAAAGCCCGCGCTGGGCAATTTCCTTCAAATACAAGGCAGAGAACAAACCGGCTGTACTGAGGGGGGTGGTGTACCAGGTGGGCAGAACCGGAGCGGTCACTCCTGTAGCCAATCTCTGTGCGTTGGAAGAGCGTGCCAAACCTTACGAAAAAATCAAAGGCGTTCATTTGTCAGGTACCTATGTAAAGCGGGCCACACTTCATAATGCCAATGAGCTTGAAAGGCTGGATTTAAGGACCGGAGATGTAGTTTTTGTGGAGAAAAGCGGCGAAATTATTCCGAAGATTACCGGTGTGGATACTTCGCAGAGAGGCTTGTTTCCGACGGCCCCCGTCGTATTTCCCGTAGCATGTCCGCAATGCGGAGCCGGATTGATCAGAAGGGAAGGGGAGGCCATTTATTTTTGTCCTAACGAGAAAGGATGTCCGCCTCAATTGAAAGGGAAGGTAGAGCATTTTATTCATCGCAAAGCCATGAATATCGAAAGTCTTGGCGAAGGAAAGATCGAACTCTTGTTCGAGAGGAACCTTGTGAAGACTCCTGCGGATCTATATGATCTGCGTCACGACAATTTGCTGGGACTGGAAAAGGAGGTCGTCAACGAGGAAACGGGGAAAGTGAAGAGGATCAGCTTCCGCGAAAAAACCGTCGAGAATATACTGAACGGAGTAGAATTGTCGAAGTCGGCTCCGTTTAAAAACCTGCTTTTCGCACTTGGCATCCGTTTTGTAGGCGCGACGGTTGCGGAGAAGCTCGCCCAATATTTTAAATCGATGGCAGCCTTGCGGGCAGCGGATTATGAGCAACTGAAGGGGGTGCCAGAAATTGGTGACCGGATCGCGATGAGTCTGCTCGAGTATTTCAGGGATGAGGATAATCAATTGTTGCTGGACAGGCTCCAGGCCAGCGGGTTGTCATTCCAGAGTAATGAGGTAGCTCCTGATATAGAAAGTGATGTTCTGGCAGGTAAAACCTTTGTCATTTCGGGAGTGTTTGCGAATTTCGAAAGAGATGACCTGAAAGTAAAGATTGAAGCGAATGGGGGAAAAGTGCTGAGCGGGGTGTCCGGAAAACTGAATTACCTTTTGGCGGGTGATAATATGGGGCCGGCGAAACTGGAGAAGGCCAGGAAGCTGGGCGTAGCGATTATCTCCGAGGAAGAATTTGTCCAAATGTTGCCAAAGCAATAGCGAATTTTCACCAAGCTAACTACATTTGCGGCTTAGCAGTTAAGGTTTGTTTTAATTTGACCCGAAAGGAATAGCCAATGTTCGGCAGGGTAAGGCATTAAAAGTGAATAAACATGTCAATAGACACCCGTTTTAAAGGAGTAGGAGTTGCGCTGGTCACTCCGTTTGACGAACAGCACAATGTCGATTACGAAGGATACAGGCGACTGATCGATTTCGTGTCGGAGGGGGCCGATTATCTGGTCGTTCAAGGGACTACCGGAGAGTCGCCGGCGGTAACGGCGGAGGAGAAGAAGATGTTGCTCGAAATCGCCAAACAGCATAATCCGAGGAAGCTACCCATTGTGTATGGTATAGGAGGGAATTTTACCAAAGGTGTACTTAGTGCCCTGGAAGCGACGGATCTGAACGGTGTGGATGCTATACTTTCAGTGTGTCCTTACTACAATAAGCCCTCGCAAGAAGGGATCATCGCCCATTTTACAGCTATTGCTGACGCTTCTCCGGTTCCGGTCCTGCTTTATAATGTTCCCGGCCGGACGGTCGTAAATATGAAGCCGGATACGATCTTGAAACTGGCCGAACATCCGAATATCATCGGTATTAAGGATGCATGCGGCAACATGGAGCAGATTATGGAGATCGCCTGGCGCGCGCCTAAGGATTTTCTGTTGCTGTCCGGTGACGACAATCTTGTGGTACCCATGGTCAGCCTGGGCTGGCATGGAGTTATTTCCGTGATAGGCAATGCCTTTCCCAAAGAGTTTCACCGGTTGACCTGGGCGGCCCTTGAAGGAAGGTTTGCTGAAGCTTCGGCTTTACAGTTTTCATTTATTGATTTTGATACCTTGTTGTATGTAGAGTCGAATCCTGTAGGGATCAAGAAATGTCTTGAAATCAAGGGTATATGCAGTGCTGAGGTACGGCTTCCTTTGATGAAGGCTACGGCGGCACTTTCGGAAAAACTGGAATCTGCCATGCGGAGAGAGGGTTTTATCTGAAAAGCTGACTCATCCATCTGACAAAATACTTCCCCGCCGGTTTCGACGGGGCTTTTTTTTACCTCCAGGCAGGGTGCTAGCGGAACAAGGCGTTTCCGAAAAGAAGCTTGCCCCCATACCAGAACCCGCGGAAAAGGGGATTGGTGGCCAGATAAATGACTTTCCCCTGTCCGATATCCTGGGAGGCGATGACGGGTGTATTCTTTAATTCAACCAGTGCTTTGCTGCCTGTGAACCCTGACATTTTTGCCTGCTCTTTAAGATATCCCACGTTCCAGCCGTCCTGCAGGTATTCAAAGTTCCAGGATTTCTGTATCAGCGCATAATAAAAATCTTTGTAGCCAAACGCAAGCGGATGGGTGGTGTCCAGGTGCACCCTGAATACCGAGCCGAGGGGTTCATTTCGGATATATTCACGTTCAGCGGAGGCAAAAGTTTTCAGAGGGTTTTTCTGATCTTTATTTTCGTCTGTTTTCTTTCGTTTCAGATCGAAGCCTGGTTTTCCCAGAAAGCTGTTCAGCGCATTTTCCATTACAATCAGCCTTCCGCCGTTACCTACCCACTCTCTGAGGCTGTTCAATAGTTTCTCGTCGAGTATTTGCGCGTAATCTCCCGAGGGAAGTATCAATACGTCGACTTCGTTCCAGGGGATGCTGCCGCTGAGACTTTTACCATCTGCAATGGTGACAGGGTACCTGAGCTGCTGTTCGAAGAAATGCCACACCTCTCCGAGGGCGAGAGGATAAACAGACTCTCCGCCCACGGCCACAATCTTACGAGGTTTAATCGGTTGAACCTGAACTGAGCCCAAATCGAAGCCTGAGGATACGAAGCCGGTAGATACCGGGTGAATATCCACCTGAAATTCATCTGCGGTTTTTATGATAATATTATCAAGAGATGTCCGGAAAGACTCATTTCCTTTGCGCGTAATGATAAGTGCACCTGCATGGTATTTTTTTCCATCCAACTCAAAGGGGGTAAGGGAGCTTCGTACTTTGATTTTTTGTTGCAGCAGGCTTGCCAGAAACTTTACATCTTCAAATGAGTTCCAGTTGGCGAGGTATGCATACACGGGCTGTTCTGTTCTGTTCTGTTTCGCTTCCGTTTTCCGATAGGATACCGGTGTTATTTTCTCTTTTAATCCAAAAGCCTTTAGTCCAAGTGCATAGGTAAGTCCCCAGGAGGTAATATCGTAGGTGAGGGAGTCTTCGAGTTCAGGGTCAGGTTCAAACAAAATCTTGAGAAGGGTCGACTTGGGCTGGTAAGCACTGATCACAATGTCGTCCGGCTCTATTTTTATATTTTCTTCCTGGGAGGTAGCCAGATCCGTCGCTCTGACTGACATATTTTTACCGGCTACGCCATATTGGATGCCCTGGTTTTGAAGCAGCTCCCGTAGGGCCGTATTGGGACCCGTGTAGTCTTTTGATTTTACGATGTACGATTTAAAGACACCAACCGGTGATTTCTGAGATTGCCCGTAATATTTAATGAACTCTTCGACTGTCTTTTCCGAGCGGGAAGAGATGGTTTCAAGGGTCGCAAGACTGGTGGCATAGTGATGCAGGATCCTTTCATGAAGTGTAAGCGTATCGCCTTCGTTTTTACGCGCGATGGCCAGACCTGCCCTTCCGCCACCGGCCTGCTCATAGGTCATACCGATGGCGCCGTTGTAAGTAGGCCACGTGTCACCATAGCTGGGGTAAAACAAATCAAAATCGTAGCGGGTGTAGTAAAGCCAGCCATTCCGGTCAAAGTATTTTCGGTTGAACTCACCAAGTTTATTATTGAAATCCCGTTGCCATGCGGTGATATCCTTGTGAAAAGGCCGGGCGGCCGGGGGGGAAGTAGTAAGAACTCTCAGGGCCCATTTCATGGAAGTCGGCATGCAAATGGGGCATCCATTGGTTGTACAGTTTGAGCCGTTCTTTGGATTCCTTCTGCTGCTGCCATGCCCAGTCTCTGTTTAAGTCTGCCAGGTAATGATTAAAACGGCCTCCCGGCCAGGGTTCAGTATGTTCCCAGGCATAATCTAAAGGGTCAGGGGTGAAGGATGATACACGGTTGTACCACTGTGTGTACCTTTCGTGCCCGTCAGGATTTACACAGGGGTCGATGATCACAATCGTGTTTCGGAGAACATCCTGGGTTACTTTGTTCTCTTTATTCAGGATTTCGTAGGCAACCTTCATCGCTGCTTCAGACGATACAGCTTCATTACCGTGGACGTTATAGCTGAGCCAGGCTATGGCCGGAACGGTGCCTTCCGGTTTTCCGTCTTTTAAGCCTATGCTTCTGAGGTGGTCGTTCCGGATTTTTTCGATTTTGCCCAGGTTTTCCGGATTGGCCAGAACAGCTGCGAACAATGGTCTGCCCTCGTAGGTCGATCCGTAAGGAATGAGTTTGACCTGAGATGGATGGGATGCGGCAAGTGCCTTAAAATAATCCACTACCAGGTGATGATAGGTGAATCTGGTTCCCAGCCGATAGCCCAGAAATTCGTCGGGGGATAAGGACTGTCCGTAAGCACCCGATAAGAGGATGAGAGACAAACAGGCGATATAAAATGTCTTCATTGATGATCCGGTAGGTAGAGGCCACGAATGCACGAATGATTTGTATGGTTAAAATTGGTGGATTCGTGGAAAAAAAACGCCTGGGAAATTTACGAAACGCTTTGTGGTATCGAAACAACTTTACCAACTTTTGTTCACAGATCACGAAAAAGGCCACCCTTTCAGGTGGCCTTTCAACGCAAAAGACTTTAAAAACGTACGGTTTTGTGACCCATAGGGGAATCGAACCCCTGTTTCAACCGTGAAAGGGTCGTGTCCTAACCGCTAGACGAATGGGCCGACTGGTCTCCTACTTCGCGCGCTTTAAAGCACTTTTTTGTCTTTTTGTGATTCCCTTTCCGAAATCGTGGTGCAAATATGAGCGTCTTAAATTTAATATGCAAGCGCTGTGCGAAAAAAACTTTAAAAATAATTCAGGAAATATGCTTTTTGGGCGTCAGAAACGCCTGTTTTTTTTGTTTTATCGCTCTTAACCAGCTACTTGCTTTTCTCAAAAAAAACTCGTATCTTTCTTAGTAGAGCTTTCTCCGTTATAAGAAATATTCAGGAGGTTATAAATTAGCTTCGTCGGCTTATACGGATTTGTCTTCTATCGTGGCTGACGGGGCATTTTTCATCACGGACTGTATACCGTTGTCGCGGCCTGAGGCGCTCTCATACATTTCACTGGAGCCTATGATCTGGCCATTTTTGGCCTTCAAAGCAAAATAGTGTTTCCCGTTGGTGGACGTCTTTTTGTCGAAACGGTCGGCATCCGGCGCATTTACCCTGACAGATTCAATGCCATTGGTAGCACCGGATTTCGAGCTGTATCCTTCGCTTGTCAGGATGGTTTCGCCGTTTCCGGCTTTCAGGTTAAATTGGAATTCTCCGTTTGATCTTTTGGTGATGACAAATTTTCCCATGGTTGAATGAAAGGTTAATGATATAGATCAGATGTTACTAACGCACTAATGTACTTAAAATTAGTTGAATAATACTATTTTTTTAAATTATAAAAGCCTGAATATGCTGTTCTGACGCCGGGGGGTAATCAGCCGGGCGGGATAATACTAAGGGCTGAATCCTGTATTTCTGACGAAATAGATGATCGGTCAAAAATATATAAATAGCAACATACAGACCTGTGCGTTTTTATGGGTGCTCAACGGCCATACGGACTCATATCCACTGCCTTTTTACGTATGCCCCATCCCAGAAATCGTATTCCAGCCGGGAGGCAGTTACAAAAGCCCGTACCATTTTGTTGCGGTTCTCATCCGAAGTAATTGATGCGTTGTGATCGCAAATGTCTATCGCTTTTTTTACTGAAATCCCGAAGTCTTCTCCTGAGTAAGTCTCTATCCATCTTTCATAGGGATTTCCTATTTTTCGGCCGTGTTTACTGATGTGATCACCTACTTTCTTGTATATCCAGAAACAGGGTAAAACCGCTGCCATACCTATCTCCGTACTTTCAAATGCCGCAGTGCTTTTAAGGTAGTGGATATAATGATGGCAGGCTGGTTCAGGAACGCCTTTGTCGGTTATACCATACTCCCTGAAATACGATTCATGCAAAGCATTTTCTACCAGGATAGCATTCGTGCCAAAATTCATAAATTCCAGGGCTTCCTCTACAGAATCGGCTTTTGCGCCGATCAGAGCCAGTGTTCTTCCAAAGTGCTCCAGGTATTGAGCATCCTGCTGAAGGTAAAAGCGGAAAGTGTCCATTGGCAGGCTGCCCTCCATCAGTCCTGTAATAAACGGCATATTCAGTATGCGCTGATAGAGTTCTTCAATTTCTTCCCAGGCTTGTTCAGACCATTTCATTTTTGATGAGTTTATGCGGATGAAAAAAATGATTAAGCGGGCCATTTCCTTTACCGATCTGGACGTCGCGTCCATGGTAAATGGCTTTGTGTACATAGTTTTGGCCTTCACTGACGGCTTGCAAAAGCTCGTATTTCCTGGCACGGTACGCGGCGATGGCAGAAGAAAGCGTACATCCGGACCCGTGCATATTCCGTGTGTCGTATTTGTCATGCTCGAAAACATGTATTTTGTTGTCACGAGTAAAAAAAAGCGAGGTAAGCCGGTTCGTGTTGAGATGGCCGCCTTTAAGCAGAACTGACCGGCACCCCATCTGCATGATTTTTCGGCCGGCTTCATGCATATCATCAAGGGTTTTCACCGGGCTGCCCACCAGCACAGACGCTTCATCCATGTTAGGTGTGATGACTTCGGCTAATGGAAAGAGCTTTGCAACAATTGCCTGCACTGTATCTTCATGGATGAGCCTGTGACCGCTTGTAGATACCATAACCGGGTCAAAGACGATCGGTAGGGACGGGTATGCTCCTAAAACAGAAACGATGGTGTTAACCAGCTCGGTTGTATGAACCATGCCGATCTTGATGGCATCGGGCAAAATGTCGTCCAGCAGGCAAACCATTTGGTCTTCGACGGTCTTATGTGGTATCGGGAATATATCCTGCACACCTTGTGTATTCTGAATGGGGAGCGCAGTGAGAACGGAGGTTGCAAAACAACCCAGTGCGGAGACCGTCTTAATGTCACCCTGGATGCCGGCTCCTCCACTTCCATCAAAGCCGGCGACGGTCATGACAGATGGATAGGTATGTTTAGGTTGCATTTCTTTGGATATTTTACAGTGGTTATCAGGGAGAGCCGGAGTTAAGTTATTCCAGTGATCGGTGTCTGCCTGATTAGTTCATTTTTTAGGTCAAAAGCTGCCTGTCCGGGGTCTTTGGCTCCGCAAATAGCCGATACTACAGCAATACTGTCTGCGCCGGCTTCTACAACTTTTTTGATATTGGTCAGGTTAATGCCTCCTATAGCCACGAGCGGTTTTGAAGATGCCTTTCGTATGGAAGAAAGGCCTTCTGTACCCCATTCAGTCACAGTATCAGTTTTTGTAGGTGTTGAAAATACGGGGCTGACTCCCAAGTAGTCAGCGATATGGGCTTCCTGTTTTTCGAGCTGCCAGATATATTCGATTGAATAGCCTATACATGCTGCAGAAGCCCAGTTTTCTTTTACCTGGCTTGGTGGGGTATCCTGATTGCCTACATGGACGCCGAATGCCTCTACCTCTCTGGCTACTTCCACGTTGTCGTTGATGATCAGCGGTACGTTGTGCCGGTCCGTAATTCTCTTGAGCTTTCTGGCAAGCTTCAGAAAGTCAGCATTAATCAATCGTTTCTCACGCAGTTGGATAATGTCGACGCCTCCTTTCAGAGCCTGTTCAGCTACTTGGAGTAAGTCCTTTCCCAGGCAGTCAGCAGAGGATATAACAAGGTACAAGGGGTAGGGGAAATCTGGATGCATGGCGTCTTATTGATTAATCCTTACAGTCTTCAGAAATTCGGTTTCAGTAATATTGTAGAGCTTGTCGGTCAGGTTGAGCTGAAGGCTGCCCGGGCCGGCGGAATTTAGCGCCGCCAGTTCACCGCAAATACTGAATAAGGCCATTGCAGCCAATAGGGCTTCTTCCGCGGGAATGCCGGCTCCGAGAAAAGCACCTGTTACGGCAGAAGCCGAGCATCCCAGGCCGGTTACGCTTGTCATCATTGCGTTCCCGTTATTGATAAACCAGGTATCCTGCGGACCAACCACAATATCTGTTTTTCCTGAAATACAAACTACGCAACCATAATCTGAAACGAGGGATTTTGCGGCTTTTAATGCGTCCGTACTTTCCGCAGTGCTGTCTACGCCTTTGGTTTTAGTCGTATTGGCACGAGCGAGTGCGAGAATTTCAGAGGCATTGGCACGTATAACGGTGGGACTCAGCGCAAGAAGCTGAGCATTTACTTCATTGCGAAAAGGTGTGGCCCCTGCACCGACAGGATCCAGCAGCCAGGGCTTTGCGAGGGTGCGGGCTTGTTGAGCCGCTTGTAACATCGATGAGACCCAATATTCATCCAGTGTACCTATGTTGATCACCAATGAATGGCAAATGCCTACCATATCGTTGATTTCCGGGTGGGCATGTGCCATGATAGGCGAAGCTCCCACAGCCAATACGGCATTGGCAGTATTGTTCATCACGACAAAATTGGTGATGTTGTGAACGAGTGGGGATGTTTCTCTTACGGTTTGGACGTGACTCCATAGTTTCTTTTCCATTGTATAGCTATTTAAATGAAAGTAGCTTCAGGAAGTAAACTGCAGAGTGGAAACCGTAAAAAACGTTTCGGTGAAGGTTTTTGCGGCTTTTCCCTACGTCGGTATCAACCGAATCAGGTTCAAAGGGACTCTCTCAATTCTTATTCAGAATACCCCTAAAGCTTTGTAAAAGTAGTGAATTTAAGGAATCAATCCAACAGTGCGCCGGGCTGTACAAAGGCGGACGCAGATAACTTACCTAGGATTGTTCTTCTGATTTGGCAATATACCCCAGCGCTCCGGAAGGACATCTGTCTATTTGCGCTATTAAATCGGCTGAAGAGGCGTGCTCCGGCGTAATCCACGGTTTGTCTTTCGGGTGATAAACACCTGGAAGTGTTCTGGCACAAACACCTGCGTGCGTGCATTTTGAAGGGGTCCACAGGATGGTGAAATCTTCGTTTTTGATATATCGTTTGGTTTCCATAATTATATAACAATGCGTAGTAAAAAAGGTGTTAGGTAAAGATAGTAAAAGTGCGTGGTATATCCGACACCATGTTTTGGCGGGATGATTTTTGTTGGGGAGTCCTGAGGCATAGCGAAGTACCCGTGTTGATGCATAAAATGACTCATGGACAATAAAATAGGTGTGGAAATGAATATGTTTTGAATATTGGCGGAAAATGAAGAAATTTGAAAAAAAAGCCCAATTCTATGAGAGAATGTAGTCCTTCCTTATTTGTTGACGACCTGCTATCAGGCATCCCTTATTATTTCGATTTCACTTCTAACAGCATACTCTTGGAGTTATTGGAGGGTAAATTGCAAATAGAAGAATTCATTAATACGCTCGGTCTTGCTACGCATGAACTTGCCATGAACGTAATCAGTATTGATCATGCACACATCAGACCTCGTCACGCACGGAGATCAAAAGATATGGACGTATGTGTCGAAAAGAGCGGTGCCGGTGAAGTATGCAATTGGTGTACCTGCAACAGCATTCGGGGTCTTAATTAGTAAAAAGGATTCTGGGAAAGCCGGCACTTCTTAGAGGAGGTGGCCGGCTTTGTTTTTTTAGCGGGGGTAATAATTCGAGAGAAGAGATACCATTGGAGCCAACCTTCCAGCCTTTCGACAATAGAAGCTTACCGGCCTGCCGTCGAAATATTTTCATCCCCCGGTTGGTATCCTGCATAAATAAGGAGTAAGGTCATCATTTCATTTTTGGCACCCATGTCTCCAAAAGAGTAAACAATTTGTGGCGGGGTATTGGGGTTGAACACGTTGTCACTTGAATTGTCATAGATGCATTCGAGATGGATGACTGAACCTGCCGGGATTTTAAGAAGTTTTGGCAGGCGGTACATTTCCTGCCATCGGGAATCCCATTTTGGAATGTGTACAAGTTTCAGGGTGTCAGAAGCGGGCGTGATGGCGTAGGCGGTAAATTCTTTACCCAAAAAATGCATGTGAGGCCAGACGTACATCACGGACTGGTCTTCCTGGGTTTTCACGCGAAGTTTGTGGGTGCTCACATCGCGGGGGAACAGGATCAGGGGCGGTGTTATGTCTTTTTCTCCTATTCCTCCCGATCCCAGACTTATCGCTTTGACCGATCGTCGTACAGGTTCTTTGCTAAAGAAAATATTCACACCGACTATCGAATTCACATCCACAGCAGAGGCTGCGTAGTGCGCTGTAAGTAAAGCTACCCCGCGACGGGGAAGCGTCCATCCGAAATTTTTCGGGTAGCTTTCGGCAGCCGCACCCGGGATCCATCCCGAGTAATAGTTCATTTTGTTTTTAAATGCTCTCTGAGCGTAAAGTTTTTCTTCACTTTTGGGGTCTTCTGTGGTGTTAATGGTTGGAAATCCTGCGTTGATGTCTACGGAAGGGTCATCTACCGCATAAAAGCCATAATTGATGTGATGGACAACTTTTTTGTTGTTGGTGTAAAATTCGATCGCTTCCACAGGCCTTTCGCTTTCAAATTCGAAGGGAATTTTGAATATCACAAAGCGCTCGAGATTATTGCCTTTTACGAGAAAAGGTTCGTCTATTTTTAGGGTAAGATCGGGTTTACGTTTGTAGGTGGTAATACCCAGAACGGATAGCTTCTCTGCAGCGGATTTCTCTTTGTAGTCGCCCAGGGGAGCTTTATTCTCCATCCATTTTAGCAGTAGTTTTTTTTCGTTTTCGGGCAATGATCTATCGTTGTCAAATGTCCTGTAATGGTTGTCGGCAATCCATGGAGGCATATAGTTTTCGGTAATTACCTGTTTGATAAAGCTAGCCCGCTTTGCAACGTCCTGGTACGTTACGAGGGGGAAAGGGCCCGCATCGCCAGGACGATGACAGGTCACGCACCTTGTCATAAAAATCGGCTCTACGTCCTTATAGGTGATCTTCTGGGCGAACGAAAAATTTGCGCTCAGAAGTGCGACGGACAATATATATATACGGTATGAGGGCATCTGTTCAATAAAAGTGGTTCAGTGGTCATTTATAGCGCAACCCACAGGTTTCGTACGGGGCAACAGAACGGGTCGTTTATCAAGGGAAGCTGATATGGCCTCTTCCAGGTAATGTTTGGTGGGTCGGGGTTTCTTTTTGCCGAGCGAGACCACCCAGTCATCTATTGCGCCGCTGTATACTAATTTATGATTCTGATCTGTCAGGAATACTTCCGGGGTGACGCGCGCATCAAGCATAGCAGAGAGTTTCATGGTCCTGTCCGTCAGAAGCCGGAAATTAATTTTGTACTTATCGGCGTAGGACTGATAGGATTTGTAATGATAAGCTTTTCCGGGAAATATGCCCACGATTTGCAGGTCGGCGGCAAATTGTTTTTGTAGTTTGTTTAA
>CAZAVR010000013.1:0-20764 GCA_964488435.1 uncultured Cytophagales bacterium
GAAAAAACATTGTCAGACGGACCTATGATCTGCAGAAGGGGAAGAATACGATAAGCCTTGAACATTTTGCGGACGGGGTCAATCTCGTGCGTTTTGAGTACGGCAGGCATTCCGAAATCAGGAAACTGATAAGGAAATAGGATTCGAAACGTCTGTAAGAAAGTATTTCTTACAGACGTTCTGAATATGATTAACTTTGCTCTACTTTAACCATAGACATTTTGCAAAATGAAGAATGTATTCGTTATTGCTGCCTTGGCTGTCGTAATTACTGCCTGCCACAACACGCGCTCGGATAACAGCACAGAAGGTGGTGCTGAGGAAGTACAGATTTTGGCAGGGGTAAAACCTGAAGAACTTTTGGCCAAAGAATGGAAACTAACCGAGTTGAACGGTTCAGATGTACAATTGGACACTACTTTCCGCAGCTATCCGCACCTTAAATTTGAAAGCCTTACCAAAGCCGGCGGCAACCTGGGATGTAATGGCTTCGGAGCGAACGTTGGCTTCATTGGTGCGGACAGTGTAACCATCTCCGAAATAGTATCCACACAAATGGCATGCCCGAATCTTGATATTGAAAACCGGTTCAGGAAGGCACTTGAAGACACCCGGACTTTTACAGTGGAGGGCAATACACTCTCTTTGAAAAACGAAAGAAGCGAAGTGATTTCAAAGCTGACCAGGTGATACCTGACAATACGCCTGATAGACGGTATGCTCAGCACCTGCTTTCCGGGATCGTGGGGCCACCTGGTCAAAAGATGTACTTAGTTCGAATCTTAACAGGCGCGCGCTATTGAGAAATGCGCCATATCGAACCATTTTTGGTTGACAGTTCACTTAGATCGCCCGATTTGACCAACCCGCGTAATACGTCTTCTGCTTCCTGCCGCGGAGTTTGGGAAAGCTCCGAAAATTCACGGGCGGTCAGTGTAGTGTATTTAGTAAATAGTCCTTTCCAATCTGGATTAATTGGCTTTTTGGATGCATCTGGCATCTGTTTGATCAATGCGGTTTCGTATACAGTATAAGGTTTCGTACCATAAACCTTTTCTTGCTTACCGTGCACGTCAACAAAAAATATGGTTGGAAAACCCCTTACGCCAAGCTGCGCCCCTAGTTGAAGATCTTGTTTGAACAGTTCCTGGGCATTACCATTGAAATCCCTTTCAAGTTTTTCAATAGCCAACCCGGCCTTTTTTGCGGCTACGACCATGTTCTGCCACTTGGCAATATTAATCTTTTCCAAAAATACCATTTCCCTTAGTACCCGAAGGAAGTGAATTGCTTTTTCAGGATCTTGCATCTGCGCGGCTTTGAAGGCGATCGAGGGAGGGTAAGACGAGTTCAGCGGATCTTCAAGCCAAACATCACCATCGATGGGCATATCATAATACTTGCTCACTTCATCCCAATGGTGGGCCACGTCAGAAGGTTTACTGATGCCGCCGCTATTATAGCTCCAATCCGGCAGAAGGCCCCCCATACGGTAATCAACCTCGATATTGTCCCCGTATTCCAATTTCAGTTTACGAAGCTGCGGTTCAATACCCCAACAGGAAGAGCAGATCGGATCGGTAAAGTAGATCATTTTTACAGGTTTCCGGCCGGCAATTTCTGTTTGTGCAGATGCTGCCGGAGAAGCGTCAGGCATTTCACAAACGCCTGATTCAATATCACATAAAAGTGGATTGCTGTTTGTCGTTTCCATTTTATTAGTTTATTAGCGAATTTTAGTTATAGTAACTTTTAACCGTTTAAATTTGTTAACCATAGTAGCCGACAATTGTGCCTTCGGTAGAGAGCGGCTATTCCGGCAAATTAAATCGTAGTATTTTTATGGAAAAAATCGGTGATGATCAGAATCAATGCCCGGCAGAAAACCTGTTGAAGCAATTATCAGGTAAGTGGAAGCCACAGATATTCAGGATTGCTGTTACAGAGCCGGTACGCTTTAATTCGCTGCTTCGTCGATTACAGGGGGCTAGTAAACAGGCCATTGCCGTAGCTTTGAAGGAAATGGAAGAACAAGACCTTGTGGAAAAGACGGTCATCAAATTAAAGCCGCTTCATATCGAATATACCTTATCTGAAAAAGGAAAGTCTCTGATCCCGATTTTTAAACAGTTGGAGCATCTGGCTTAAAAATAAGCCTGCTCGAAGCACTTTCGTACATCTTGGGCTACTTGAATGGCTTTTCTGCATATGTCTTGTTGGCATAGCTTGCGATTTTTTCATTTGTTTATGCAAATTTCGCAACAGCTTGCTTTCCAGTCAATTAGTCAAAAAAACTTGACTACTAAAAAATGTGCTGCTCTTAAGTAGCGTGATCGAGCGGGGGTTAGCTACTAAGCATGGAGAGAAACCTTCGGATCAGCTCAGCTGTGGCGCCCAGGAACCTCAATGATCAGCAGGGCCTCGGGGGAAGCGCCTGCATAAGGCGGGAGTAAAAAGGTATATCCGATCCTGGAGAAAACTATTTCATTGAATTATAGATTTATTCCCATATTAAACAGGAGCATTATTGTTATGTTTGCAGCGCGAACAGATTGAGATAAATTTTGCAGGAATGAGCGAGTACATGGAGACTGTCGATCCGGATCATGGGCTACTGACGCGATTGCGGGACGGAGACCACGCTTCATTTTCTGATTTGTACGCTGCGTATAACAATAATGTGTATGGTTTTATCCTGAAGTTTATTCATTCCCCTGAGCTTTCTAAAGACCTGACCCAGGAGGTATTCATTAAAATCTGGGAGGGAAGAGCGCAACTGGAGGGCGTCCGGTCGCTGAAGGCCTATATTTTCACGGCAGCAAGAAATCACGCTTTCAACACACTAAAAAAAATAGCTACTGTTGAAGCTGCACAAAGTCACCTGCTATCGTATTTCGAAAAGGATCGCCAGGTGGTGGAAGATGATTTCATATACTTTGAATACCTGGAACTGCTCAACCAGGTTCTGGAACGTTTACCGGAAAGGACGCGCGAGGTTTTTAAGCTTTGCCGCCAGGAAGGAAGAAGTTACGATGAGGCCGCCGCGGCCCTTGGTATTTCCCGCAATGCGATCAAGAACCACATGGTCTTCTCAATGAAGGTACTAAGTGATTTTGCAGAGAAGGACCTCGGCATTTCATTAAGTATTTTACTCGGAATCCTCTGCCATTATTCCGGTCAACAGGTTTAGTAATTCTCTTTCTATCCTATTTTTTGAAAAAAAAATCAAATCTCAGCTACCCTGTGGGCCCGCTTTTTTGTCTTCATTAAAAAAAGGGAAAAAATGGAGCCGCCGGAGTTCTACAGAAAACTGATAAAAGGATATAAGGACAGGACGTCTACAGATGTCGAACTGGAAGTGCTGATGCATTTGATCCGGCAGGGGAAACTGGACGAGTACCTTATCGAGTCCATGGACGAGGAGGCGGCGATCGTGGAAGATGCACCCGGTGCGGTTTCGCCCGGGGAAGTGTTGCTTTCCCGCCGGTCAGGTATTCTGAAGTGGCTCCCCTACGCAGCGGCCTGTCTGCTGCTCGTTTCTTTAGGCACGGTCCTTTATAATAGCTACTTTGCCCCGGAGGAAAAGGCCGGGCTCACCGAAACCCTGGACGATATCCCCCCGGGCGGCAACCACGCTACGCTTACGCTTGAGAACGGGTTGGTCATTACCCTCGATCAGCTGGTCGATGGCGAAGTTGTTGAGCAGGGCGGATTGACGATCCGGAAAACAGGCGACGGGCAACTGGTTTATGAAGCAGGTGTTGCAGGCACAGCGGAAGGCGCACCGGCTTATAATACCATTACAACACCCAATGGCGGACAGTATCGGGTCATCTTGCCGGACGGTTCTCATGTATGGCTGAATGCTGCATCTTCCCTTCGTTATCCGGTTAGGTTCAACGCGGCGACCAGGCAGGTTGAGCTTACCGGAGAGGGCTACTTTGAGGTATCGGCCAATGAGAGCGCACCGTTTGTGGTAGCCTGCCCGGACCAGGTTGTGCGGGTGACCGGTACCCACTTCAATATAAACGCCTATCCGGAGGAGCAATCGGTGCACACTACTCTGCTTGAGGGTAGGGTCGTGGTGGCTTCAAATGATGGGAAAAACAGTGCTTCGCTAAAGCCGGGTGAGCAGGCTTCATTGGCTAACGAAAAGCTTACAGTGAAGGCGGTTGATACGGACCGGGCGACAGACTGGAAGAGCGGTGATTTTATTTTCGAAAACGAAGATATCGGCAGTATCATGCGGCGGGTGGCGCGCTGGTACGACGTGAATATCGTCTACGAGAAGGGCTACCAGCCCGGCACTGGTTTTTTCGGGCAGGTTTCGCGCTCGAAAAATATATCGGAAGTCCTCCAGGTACTGGAGCTTACCGGGGCGGTCCGCTTCAGGGTAGCGGGCAGGACGATTACCGTTTTACCTGCCGACAAAAAGAGATAACAATTTCAACTAACCTAACCCCAATTTTTAAGACCTATGGTAACCTAAAAAACAGGCTAGGGACAAAAAACCGGAAATGCTGCTAACATTTCCGGCTGACGTCGGATGGTCCCTGAACGAAATCTTCGAACTCCAATCATTTCTCACCCAAACATTACAAATGTATGAATTTTTACGTTTGCAAAACATCGTTGCACCTTCTCTCACCCGCAGGTAGATCAGGGATGCAGCTGAAAATCATCTCCTATAACGATTGCTTGAATATTCTTGCAAAAGCTGTCATCAAAATGAGGTTACCCGTGTTTCTCATACTCACCGTAGCCTGCATACAGGTAGGCGCTTCGGCTATCGGGCAGCAGGTCACGCTTTCTGAAAAAAATGCGCCCTTAGAGCGTGTATTTAAAAGTCTGCGAAAGCAGAGCAACGTAGATTTTATCTGCAGCAGCGAACAGATGCGCCGTGCGGCCCCTGTAACGCTGAATGTGACGAATCGGCCGCTGAAGGAAGTGCTGGATAAAATATTTGAAAAGCAGCCGCTCACCTATACTGTAAAGAACAGGACGATTGTAGTACAGGACAAGCCTGTTGGAGCGGTAATCCCTGCCCTGGAGGCTCCTGCTGAAATGATCGTGGAAACGATCCTGGTAAGGGGGCGCGTGACCGACGGAAAGGGAGAGGGCCTGCCGGGAGTTAGTATCCTTATAAAAGGAACCCAGCGTGGGATGACTTCCGATGCGGACGGGAATTATTCGATGGAAGTACCCGATGGAAATGCGGTACTGGTGTTTTCGTTTGTCGGCTACGTGACCCAGGAGGCGATAGTTGGCAGCAGGACAATATTGGATGTACTGCTGGCCGAGGATGACAAATCTCTGGAAGAGCTGGTTGTCGTGGGATACAGCACCATGAAAAAGACCGATTTGACCGGATCGATCTCGCAGATCTCTTCGGATAAATTTGAAAACGTTCCCGCGTCCAATGCACTGCAGATGTTGCAGGGACGCCTCCCCGGTTTGAGCGTTACCCCCAATTCCGGACAACCCGGGGCGGGCAACAACGTGCTGATCAGAGGGGTTCAGTCCATCAATGGAAGCAATGCCCCGATCTACGTCATTGACGGCACGATCTACGAGAATATCGACAACATCAATCCGCAGGATATTGAAACGTTTACGATTCTCAAAGACGCTTCTGCTGCCGCCATCTACGGTTCAAGGGCCGCCAACGGCGTAATCCTTATCTCAACGAAAAGGGGATCTGCTGCCCAGGCGCCTTCCGTTACCTTCAAGACGGAACAGGGCCTGCAAAGTGAAGGAAACCTGAGACTGGGATTTCTGAATGCGAAACAGTGGGTGGAACTGGCTTCCGAGGCCTGGGAAAATGCCGGCAAATCTGTTCCCTGGACGCAGGAGCAACTCGCACAGCTGGAGGGTGTGGACGTCGACTGGCAGAACGCGGCCAAAAGAACAGGGACCTGGACCAACAATAACCTTTCCCTGACCGGCGGCGGGAAGAACTCAAATTATTACATGTCGTTGAATTACCTGCTCAACAAGGGTATCATCAAAAACCAGGATTTTAACCGCGTTAATCTCAGGCTTAATGCTGACCATAACATCAGCGACCGGATCAAGTTAGGCAATTCCATCAACATCTACTCGGCCCGGCAACGCAGTCAGAGAGACTATGATTATCTGAATGCCTACAGTGCCTCTTTCCGTTACACGCCGCTCAATGTACTCCGGGAGGAAGACGGCGACTTTGGCATCGTCAGGAACGCCAACTTACAAGGGAAAACACCGAGCCCGCTTTGGACACTACACAATTCGGATATCAGCGACAACACCAAAGGAATAGACGGGAATATCTACCTGTCTGTAGAAGTATTGGATGGATTAAAATTTACGACCCGAGGCAGCTTCGACTGGAAGCAGGGCTACCAGTCGAATTTTATCGGAGCGATGAATCCAAAGTATAACATGGAGGGCAGCAACGTCAACCAGATCAGGAAGGAATCCAGGCAAACCGTTCACATGATAGGCGACTTCCTGCTTGAGTACCAGAAAAACTTTTCAGATCATCACGCCGTCAACGCCCTTTTCGGGTATTCGCTGGAGGACGAAAAGTTTGAAAACCTGATGGGAAGCCGGGGCGGAACTCCCAGCAACAGCATCCGTTATCTGGGTGCAGGTGATCCCAATACGGCCCAGAACGACAATGGCTTTTCGGATTGGGCCTTTACATCGCTGTTCAGCCGGGTAAATTATTCCTTCAAAGGCAGATACATCGTTTCGGCGACCGTCAGAAGAGATGGATCCTCAAGGCTTGCCGACGGGAATCGATTTGGCACCTTTCCTTCCATATCGGCAGCCTGGCGACTGGGAGACGAGGAATTTCTTGCAAAATACAATTTCCTGGAAGAGTTAAAGATTCGATCCAGTTGGGGAAAAGTCGGGAACGTACTGGGGCTTAATCCGTACGGAACCGCCGTGTCGCTCAGCCAATGGAATTACATCATGAACCAGCGGGCGGTTCTCGGATATACCTTTGCAAACGCGGTGAACACCGATCTCCGATGGGAAACGACCAGTAAATTCAATGTAGGCGCCGACGTAAACCTGTTCAGGAATTCATTGTATTTAGTAGCGGATTATTTCGTAGAAGATACCCGGGACCTGCTTTTTCCTCAGCCTATTCCCTTGTCGGTCGGCCTGGTAGGAAGCCCGTTTATTAATGCGGGGCATGTCAGAAATAAGGGCATCGAACTGGAAATCGGCTATCGGAAACGGATAAGCGACTGGTCATACGACTTAGGGTTCAACTTCTCGCACGTAAAAAATGAAGTTATTGATCTGGATGGAAGGGATCTGAGGACATCCGGAATTCAGGAAGGCTACCCGATAGGCACGTTTTTCGGCTATAAGTCCAAAGGGATCATCCGAACTCAGGCTGACCTTGACAACCATCCGCACTACCGCGGAAAGGGAATAGGCGATATCTGGTTGCTCGACATCGACGGCTACGATGCGAACGGACAGCTGACAGGAAGGCCGGACGGTAAAGTGGATGCTGCCGACCGTACCCTGTTCGGGAAAATACGCCCGGACTTCTCCTATGGTATTTTCGGGTCGGTGAGCTATAAAAACCTCTCCCTGCAAGTTCAGCTCCAGGGGGTATCGGGAATCGAAAAAAACCTTCGATCGGCAGACAGCCCTGTATTGGATTTATTTAGCAGCGTACCCAACGCGGAGGCAGATTATATTCTGGATCGATTCCACCCTCAAAAAAATCCCAACGGTCAGTATCCGAGGGTGTCGGTTTCCGATACCGGGCAGAATACGCTCTTTTCCGATTTCTGGCTGGTCAACAGCTCCTATTTGAGTGTTAGAAACGTAAATCTAAGCTACAAACTCAATAACGCGTGGTTGGCGCCGGTGGGTTTAAAAGGCGTTAATATCTATTACAGCGTACAGAACCTGTTCACGATCGGCAATGACTACGCCGAGATTAGCTCCGCCTGGACAATCCCCATTCCCCGAACACAAACTATTGGCTTGAGGGTCTCCCTCTGAAACATTATCAAAACTGTATCGACATGAAGGCAGAAGTCAATTTTCGAAAATATTTAAACAATCTGGCTATAATCGTCGGTTTGCTGGTTGGCGCATCCTGTTCCGACTTTCTGGACCGATACCCTCAAGACCGTCCGAGTCCGGGCAACTTCCTGGTAGATGAGCAGTCCGCAAAACAACTGGTAATTGCTGCGTATCATCCGTGGATCAAGGAACCCAATATGTTTGGTAAAGAACTGTTGATCCAACTCGATGCCCTGACCGACGACAGCGACATTCGAATGAATAACGCAGACCGCATAGGAATTCGAGATTGGACGTTTATGCCTAACAACGGGATCGTGACCGATTGGTGGCGCTATGCTTACCAGAGTATCAATGCCGCCAACTATGCAATTCAACAAATTCCAGCCTTGGAAGCTAAGGGAATACCAAAGGAAAAGCTGGATCCTTACCTGGCGGAGGCACGATTTATCAGGGCATACGATTACTTGTTTTTGGTGACTTTCTGGGGAGAAGTGCCGCTTATCTTAGCGCCTTTGTCGTCTTTCGACCAGTTCTCACAACCCAAAGTGAGTGAAAATGAACTCTATCGTCAAATCATCGAAGACTTCCTTTTTGCAAAAGAAAACCTGCCGGCTGAGCAAGGTAGCTTTAAAGGAAGCGCTACCAAAGCTGCCGCAGCGGCTTTTCTCGCCAAGACGTATTTATACAAAAAAGATTACAATAACTGTGAAAAAGCTGCCAGGGAAGCCATCTCGATAGCAGAAAGTACCGGATACCGACTAGTCGATGACTATGAGTCGATATTCCGTATCGATAACGAGGCAAATCCGGAATTGCTGTTTTATTTTTCATTCGAAAGAAACAGCGAACGGTACGGACAAATTATGAGTGTAGAGCGAAATGTCCGCCTTTTACCCGGGGAGTTGTATCACCTCCAGGGCGGTGAAGGATGGGGATACGCGTTGCCGACGAGAGATCTCTATGACGCCTTTGAAGAGGGAGATCCGAGGAGAAAACATACGATCCTGGCACCCGGGGACAATTTTGGTGTCTATGATCGCAGCGCTAGCTTCAATTATCAGCATCAATATTACGATAAAGCAGGAAAGCGCATCGTAGAAAACGTCTCCTACAAGCAGGGCGATATCGTGAAGTATGATATGCAATGGTCTGAGACCGGTATGAATGTAAAGAAACTTACCGAGAATCTGACAGGTCTTACCAACGTCCGTTTCGGAGGACTGGATATTCCGGTGATGCGGATGGCAGACTTATACCTGATACTTGCGGAGGCATTGGCGGAGAACGGAAGCGAAGAAGCGCTACTGTGGGTTAATAAGGTAAGGGCGCGTGCCTCCATTAATCTGCCGCCTAAGTCATTGAAAAACGGTTCTTTGGTAGACATTGTCCGCCAGGAACGAAGGGTCGAACTTGCCATGGAGGGACAGCGGATCTGGGATCTGTTTCGCTGGGGAAAGGTGAAAGACACCTTCGGAAATGGGAAAAAGATAAAGCTACACTTTTTTGCGGATTATCTGACGGACGACAATATCCGTTTTCGCAGCCCGATCACTGGCCTTTCCAGGTTTTCCTCCGGGCGGGTGCTGCTTCCAATCCCTCAATATGAGATGGATCAGAACAGCCGGCTTGTCGAGAACAACTCAGGATACTGATTTCGGATCATTTATAAGTTTTTTTGCGACGAACCGCTTTTCCGGCCACCGGAGAAGCGGTTCGTCGCTTTGTTAAATTACGGGCGCGGGGCACTTTCTTTGTTTATGGAAATTTTTGTGATTTTTATCAAAAGAATAAAAAGAGTATATTTTTTAAAAAAATAAAAAAATACTATATGTAGATTGAATTTTACCCTGTTTGTTGACTTGGTCCTTCATAATTTTGAAAGAAAAAAATGACACAAGAAAATAATAACAGCTTCAGACCTCTGGGAACAATTGTATTTATGGGGTTGCTTCTTTTGCTAACATCATTGGTTTGGTTTAGTGTGTATTATATTCAAATAGACCGACTATAGATATAATATAATGGATAAATATGAATTGAGAACAATCGTCTCAAGCGGGATACTTATGGCCGTATTTTTCTTTGCTGTACTCTATAATTCGTACAGCAGAAAGATAGAGATGCCCACGTGTATTCCTTTTGATAAAACGTTTGAAAAATCGGAAATAAGGAAAATTGATGAAAACCTGTATGAGGTATATATGGTTGCCAAAATGTGGACTTTCGATCCCGGAACTATAGAAATACCTGCCGGTTCTACTGTTGATTTCTACCTGACGTCTTCTGACGTGGTTCATGGATTCCACCTGAATGAGAAAGGTGTAAATATGATGGCGGTTCCCGGCACTATCAACAGGATTACAACGAGGTTTGACGAGCGGGGAGTTTATCGATTTGTCTGTAACGAGTTTTGCGGTACAGGCCACCAGATTATGGCAGGCACAGTAGTTGTTAAGTAGCGTGTATTAAAAATGTCACTGAGTAAAAATTTCAGAACGATCCTCTTGATAGGGCTTTCAATGCCTATATCACTTTTTATTTTCGGGGTATACAACGGCGTA
Source organism: uncultured Cytophagales bacterium (assembly GCA_964488435.1). GTDB lineage: Bacteria > Bacteroidota > Bacteroidia > Cytophagales > Spirosomataceae > JBEBSO01. The sequence continues at coordinate 10,602 of CAZAVR010000013.1, forward strand.
ATGCAAACATTGTATCGTGCCGGCGTTTTAAAGCAGCACGCTACCGCGGGAATTAACTATTATCAGGGCTTGACAATGCACGGGGTCATCAACGCTATTGTATTGACTACGTTTTTCGCCGTCGTTTTCGGCCACTATACGGTAACGCACTACTTAAAAAAGGAGCCTCCTTTATGGTCATCAGTTATCTCTATGACATTGATGGTCATTGGATCTACAATGGCGTTTATAGTGATGGTGCTTGGAAAGGCTTCCGTCCTATACACTTTTTACGCCCCTTTACAGGCGGCCCCTCTTTTTTATACAGGAACAGCCTTATTGATTATTGGAAGCTGGGTAGCATTTGCAGGGTGGGTTAAGATCTGGTTTGCCTGGAAAAAAGAAAGCCCTAGCAGCAAAATGCCGATAGCCATACTAGGAACGTTCGTGAATTTCACCATGTGGTTTATGGCGGGTATTCCGGTTATTTACGAACTACTCGTTTTACTTACTCCGTGGGCTATGGGCTTGTCAAAGCAGATTCACGTACCTCAAACCAGGACACTTTTCTGGATGTTCGGGCACCCGCTAGTCTACTTTTGGATTTTACCTGCCTATGTTGGTTACTACACGATGCTCCCTAAAATCGCGGGAGGAAAACTGTATTCCGGTAACGCAGCCCGGTTAGCACTCTTACTGTTTCTGGTTTTGTCAACACCGGTAGGCGTGCATCACCAGTTTAGCGAAGGAGGAATTTCGCCCGATGTAAAATTGTGGGTAAGTATTCTAACTTTTGGGGTGTCGCTGCCAAGTTTTATGACTGCTTTTACGGTCGGAGCGTCCCTTGAATATGCGGGTAAAAAAAGAGGGGCAACCGGACTTTTTCAATGGATGGCTAAGTTGCCCTGGCTCAGAAAAGACAACTACCTATTCGGCTATTTTATTTGCGGACTTATTTTATTCATTTTCGGAGGACTCTCAGGAATAGTCAACGGTTCTTATACCTTGAATCAGATTGTACACAATACCGGTTGGGTACCCGGGCATTTTCATCTTACTGTCGCGGGGCCTTCGATCTTATTCATTTTGGGTCATGTTTAGCCATGTATCTGGTAAACCTCTGAAGAACCTGACGTTTGTTACGATTGTCCCCTACTTATGGATGATCGGCGTAGCAATGCTTGCTCATGGACTTATGGCAGGAGGTCTGATGGGAGAACCCAGAAGGACAAATCTGGGGCTTACGTATACGAACCCCGAAAGCCCGCTATTCAATAGCAATTGGGTACCCTCTACCACCATGACAATGCTGGGGGGATTGATCATGGGAACGGCCGCGTTACTATTCTTTTTCTGCTTTTTCAGGATGATGTTTAGCAAATCAGTCAATGAACCCGTGATTTCACTGATTGAGTCAGAAGAATTACACGTCGAAAAACCAATCCCTCTACTCCTGAATATGCGGCCATGGATCATACTTGCTATTGCACTTATAGCGAGTACCTACTACCCGTCCTTAAAAAATGTATTCAAATACGGGAAGCCCGTCGAGAATCGATTTGATATGGAGAATCCGGTCAATCTGAACAAGGATGCTAAATAGAGGCTTGATTTACGCGTGTTTTATAGTCTCTGTTATGACGATACCTGTAGTGGCTTTCAAAGTGCTCTCGTATGTTGAGGCGAAGTGGAGTAATCTACCCTATTACGGTGCTGACTACATCCCAGGCAGTAAAAAAATGGGGAAGAGAATAGATTCATTTGAGTTTGTAAATCAGTCCGGAAACACTGTGAATCAAAGCTTTTTGGAGAATAAAGTATCAATAGCCTGTTTTTTCTTTACCAAGTGCCCATCTATTTGCCCGACGATGATCTCCGGACTACGGGAAATTCAGAATGAGTTCTTAAAAGAAGGAAGATTGAGAATCATTTCATTCACGGTTGATCCGGAGAACGACACCCCTGAAACGCTTTTGGAGTATGCAAGAAACAGAAAGATAGACACCCAGCAATGGAATCTGGTAACGGGAGACAAAAGTAAACTATACCGATACGCAAGGAAGTCTCTTTTACTGGTAGCCACGGATGGTGATGGAGGGCCTCAAGACTTTATTCATAGTGACAGACTCGTACTGATAGATCAAGAAGGGTTTATCAGAGGTTTTTACGACGGCACAGAGAGCGGAGAGATTAAACTGCTAAAGGAGGATATAAGAAAGGTGTTAAAGTTTTGATTATTAATGAAAAGAATAATATTTTTAGTCGTGGCCTATTTGTTTAATCACGGAGTTTCTGCTGAACAGATGCCGGATCATACAGATCTTTCTGAAAGTCAAATAGAAAATATCGTTTCTTATTTGGACTCCGAATCTACAAATAGTACCGAACTTTCACTTTCAGAAAGAAGCGGGCTAACGGTAGTCAAACCCTACAAAAACAAAAAGAGCATAATCGATAAAATTATTTATCTGAACTTCGATCAGTTTCACACTCCTATTAAAGGTGATGATACACTTACCTGGTCGGTTGTCTTCTTATTTATAGGGTGTTTAATTGCGCTACTCTGCGTTCTGGTCCATGTAAACGAACTACTTCAAAAGATTTCCCAAAAACGATATAATTCGACTAAATAGAAAAAGAAAAGATATCTGACTTACCAGTTTTGTGACCTCCCGATCGTTTTTAGTAAGTAGGGACACTGAACTTTATTAGTATTTAATAAGCGTCTAAATTGGAAGTTGGAGGCTGGTTGAAAATATGAAGCTCAAAAACATCCGGTCTTGAATAGTGCCCGATAACATCAAAATCTAATTTCATTTTTACCAAAGTATCGAAGTCCAAATCTGCCGTGAGAAGCCCCTGCTGGTTCCAAAGAGGCCCGGCTATCACTTCTCCCGAAGGGGAAATAATGACACTTCCACCTTCACTCATTATTTCAGGCTCATTCTCCAAAAACACCTGATAACGATCAGGATAGTCAGCTTTTGTAACATATTGGTTGCAGCCTAAAACAAAACACCGGCCCTCCAGCGCAATGTGCGTAAGCGTTGATTGCCAGCTATTTCTATGGTCTGCCGTAGGGGCCAGATAAATCTCGACCCCTTTCTTGTACATTGACATTCTGGCCAGCGGCATGTAGTTCTCCCAACAGATGAGTCCCCCAATACGCCCGATGCCAGTCGTAAATGTTGTTAGCGTCGAACCGTCACCTTCAGCCCACACAAATCGCTCCAGTCCGGTAGGCTTGAGCTTTCGATGCTTGCCGAGAAACTTTCCGCCTTCGCCGAAATAAAAGATAGAGCAGTAAAGACTGCCTCCAATCGGATCTCTTTCCGTTACGCCCAATGCAACGAATAATTGAGTTCCTTTCAATGCATCGGCAATTTGATGTACATATTCGGAGGATTCTTCGATACTATTGTTCCAATAATCGAGCCAAATCTCACGCGCCCGCTCAGTACGACGACCAACCACGGCATCGAAAGAAAGCCCCCGGGGATACGCTGGAATAAACGATTCAGGAAAAAGCAAAAGGTCACATCCTTCCTTTTTGCCTTTCTCGATCCATTCGAGAACGAGCGAAACTGTCGTTTCTATGTCAAAAAGTGCCGGCGTTGCCTGAACTACGCCGACACGAACAATCTTCTTGGTCATCCTTTCTTATACTTTGATAATCGATTTTTTAGCTAGTTTTCACCGGATAATTCCTTTTCTCTGACAGCAGAGATCTGTTTATAGAACGATGTCGCTTGTTCCAGATAGCTGGTTGCAAATCCTTCTTCCGGTTCATGTTGGTTGATTTGCATCACGGTTTCTTTGAAACTAGAAGTCGGCAAATATTCTTTACTGAACGCTTCAAAGTTACTGATTACACTGTGATGTGTGTTATTAGGCAGATCCTGCGAAAGAAGGAATGCTTTAGCTGCATTGATCATCGCGCTGTAGCTGTAGTAAATCGAGTTTACCCAATCCTCATTTTGGAATGCAGCCCTTGATTTCTCGAGTTTCTCACGGGTTTCTTCCAGGACGATGGCGACCATATCTACCAATTGCCCGGCACATTCCCCTACGCCAATCAACGTCTGATATTGATTTTCTTCGCCCCAGTCGATCATGAAATCCTGAGTGAGTTCCTGTATTTCACTCAATGGCTTTAACAGGTTATAGAAAAACGTTTTCCCTTGCCGGTCGTAATACTGATTAAACAATTCTCCACTTTCGGCATTTGCTTTAAAGTCATCTAACAAAAGCCGAAGACCGTCGGGAACCCTTTTGGAGGGCAAACGGATGATCTTTTCCGCGAGTCTGCCGCTGCCATCGCCAGTCACGCCTCCTCCCAATAGTACCTGCATAGCCGGCAGCACCATCTTTCCATGCTTGGCGGACATTCCGTGAAACCCTATATTGGCAATTGTATGATGCCCGCACGCATTCATACATCCTGATATTTTTATCTTCAGATCTTTTGCCATTACCAGGTCGTGATATTCTATGTCCAGCATCCTTTCCAATTCTCTTGCCAATCCCATCGAGTTGGCGATTCCCAAATTGCAGGTATCAGTCCCGGGGCAGGCTGTAATATCATGCAACGTATCAAATCCCGGCCGAGCCAATCGTAATTCTGATAATTTATGGAATAGCACCGGCAAAGATTCTTCTTTTACGTACTTCAACAAGAGTCCCTGGTTGACCGTCACCCGGATGTCGTCTGCCGCATATCGTTCCGCAATCTTCGCAAATGCTCTGGCAGTTTGAGAATCGAGGTCTCCATTAGTGAGTCTTACCTGAACGGCGAAATAACCGGGTTGCTTTTGCTCAAATGTATTACTGGCTTTCCATAAGATAAAATCAGGTGTTTCAGCAAATTTTTCCTCCTTTCCGGCAGTCAAATCCGGTAGTTTTACCTGGTCAAAAAGCAACCTGTCAACCCTGAATGCCTTAGTTCCGATCGCCTTACGCTCAGCTTCCACGAGATCCAAAAAACCATCTGTTCCAATATCCTGAATAAGGTATTTCAATCGCGCCTTGTGACGCCTTATGCGCTCACCGTAGCGGTCAAATACCCTGATACAAGCCTCCGTAAAGGGAATTACCTGATCTTCGTCCAGAAACTCGTTGATTGGCGTAGCAAGAAAAGGCTGAGCACCCAAACCTCCTCCTAAAAGGACCTTAAAACCCCTTATTTCTTCTCCATTTTCGTACCGGATTTTCGGAATAAAGCCCAAATCGTGCATAAATGCCAGCGCAGTATCCTTTTCGGAGGACGAGAATGCGATTTTAAATTTACGACCCAGTTCCTGGCAAATCGGGTTTCGCAGGAAATAGTTAAACATCTGATATACGTAGGGTGAAATATCGAAAGGCTCCTCGGGGTCTATACCGGCAATAGACGACCCCGTCATATTGCGAATGGTGTTACCGCAAGCCTCGCGAAGTGTAATATCTTCGTCTTCCAGATCCGCCCACAACTGTGGCGTATCGGTAATCTTAACATAGTGAAGCTGGATATCCTGCCGGGTTGTCGTATGCAGGTTACCATGACCATAGTCGTCTGAAGCTTCGGCAATTCTAATGAGCTGGCGACAGGTCATTTTCCCGAAAGGAAGCTTGATTCTGATCATGTGAACACCATCCTGGCGCTGTCCGTAAACGCCTCTGGTTAGACGGAACGCCCGGAAACGCTCGTTATCAATCTTCCCGGATTGAAACTTATCGATAACTTGTTTTAGTTCGATAATATCATGCTGCGCCTCTTTACTTACCCTTGGGGATATTGTCAATTCCATAGAAATACGTTTTAACAGCTCAAAAATGAGCTTTCAGATACGGTTTCTATGGTATTTTTAATTCTTTCTACGGTAGAGGTCCTTTGTAATAGGTTTTCTCAGATTCACAACGCTGGCAAGTATCGGCTTTCACTTTTGTCAGCCGGTGGTGAAGGATCACGAAAAGGCAGTCAAGCTTTTTGAGAAAGGACAGAAAGCGGAGAGGGATGCAGAAACCAGGGTACTCACCCGGTGAAATCCGGGGAGCTGCTGAAGACATATCTTCAAAGCCGTACGGTTGACTATTGAAATCCGCTTGATTATCTTAGGCGCCAATAAAAAATCTCTCGCGCTTGTGAATGGAACTGCTGTAAGCATAGAAAAAGCTTATTACGCCTTCGTATTGCTACTTTTTTTTTGGGCGTCCAGCCTGGGGAACGTCTGCTTTGCTCAGCATCCGATCTATACCAATGAACAACATTTCGGCGTAGAAGACGGCCTGCCGCAAAGTTTCATCACGGGTTTTGCACAGGATACGGACGGGTTTATCTGGATTTCCACGCTGGATGGTCTCAGCCGGTTCGACGGACGAGAGTTTAAAAATTTCCGGAACAAACCAGGGGATTCTGTTACGATCGCCCAAAACATGATCTACAGAATATTGCCCCAAACGGATGGCAGCAAATTAACCTTGGTTTACGAAGGATTACACCACGACTGTTTTGACACAAGAAGTTTCAAAGCAAAGCGGATTTCCCAACTGTCGACTTTACACACCATTCCTAACACGCGGGCTCAGTTCCTCAACAGAGCAAATGTATTTGACGGCAGGGACTGGCTTTTTCCGAGATCTGATGCGGGGGGGATGGGGTGGCAAAATGCTGACACCGGTAAAGCTTTCTTTGCCAATACCACCAACGGCCTTCTGAAACAGGATACGCTCAGCGTGATTTTTCAAGCAGCAGATGGCAGTGTTTACCTGATTTCGGAGGACGGAGTGCAGGTAAGCGACAAGACAAAAAGACATTTTGAATTCATCCGGTTTAACACGCAGGTAAAAAGGCTCAGGCCTGAAATGTTTTTTGAGGGGAATATCAATGCGGGCGCTGTTGCGCTGTTGCCGCAAAACCGGTTGCTGGTTTACAGAGATGACGAAGCTGTAATACTCGATTTGACAAAAAGGACTTCCAAATCCATTAAAATCCCAACCGGGCCGCCGGCTTTTACCGGTAGCTACAGGGATTTAATTTGCCAGGATTCGAAGGGACTCGTTTACCTTGTTAACCGGGGCCGGGTTTTCAGGGTGAATCAAAATGACGAGCCGGAATTAATCTGGCAAAATAAGATCGCACTGAAATTTAATATCACCGCGTTTTTCGTTGACAGATCCGACGTGCTATGGGTGAGTATGAATGCGCAGGGAATCACGAAGGTAGATCTGCGTGCCATTCCTTTTTATACGCGCCCGTACAGGAAAGGTTTTGTGGTAGATATCCTCGAAGAATCCGGCGTTTTACCATCACAGATCCCTGCCGAGTGGGCAGATCCTGAAGCGTCTTATTTTTTTCGCCAGGCATGGGCATCTGAAAACAAGCTTTTCCTTACCGCGAATGTCCTGGGGAATGGTGAGATTTTCAGCTACGACGGCAGAACGTTTACCAGCTTCGACCGTTGGCCGAATCTGAGGGTTTTTACCGCTCTGGTTTTGAAGCCCGGGGGAGAAGTTTGGGCGCTGGAGCATATGAATTCCAAGTGGTATACCTGGAAAGCCCCTGCTTTTGCTCCGGATTCGCTCGCCCTTAACCGCTCGGAAATAGCGAAGGTCGAAGTGACCGATGGCTATTATGCAAAAGGAAGCATCTGGTTGCCGACTTATTCTTCGGGATTGTTGCAGTATAAGGATGCTCAAAAGGTCGGGCAATTTATGGGCGAACAGCCCGGATCTCGAAAGTTTATGCCGAAGGAACTGACGGAGATTTGCCCGGATCCTTTCGATGAAAACCTATTATGGATAGGCTCCAGGGGATTCGGGCTTATTCTTTGGGACCTTGAAAAAGGGTTAAGTAATATCTTTACGGTTGATGACGGATTGCCCAACAATACCGTTTACTGCATTTTACCAGACAAGAAAGGGAGACTTTGGTGCAGTACCAACAAAGGGATTTTCAGGTTTGACCCGAAAACCAAAGAGATCTATTCTTTTGAAAAACTGGACGGGTTGCAAGGTAACGAGTTTAACAGGGCCCATAAGTTTCACTTTTTTGACGGGCGGCTGGCTTTTGGTGGTACGGAAGGGTATACGATATTTAACCCTGCTGATTTCGAGGGGGATTCGCCCGGAACTCCGGTGCCTATCCAGCTAACCAGTCTACAGATCAACAACCAGCTGTATGATCCGTCGCTTCCCGACGGAATTGTTCAGCAACCGTTGAGCCTGATCAGAAAAATAAGCCTGCCTTTTGATCAAAATAATCTTCGTTTTGAATTTGCCGCATTGCTCTTCAACCAACCCAGTAAAACGAAGTATCGTTTCCAGATGGTGGGGATCGATAAACAGTGGGTGGAAAACGGTACGAGCAATGTCGCCTCCTATCTGGGGTTATCTCCCGGCTCGTATAAACTCCTGGTGAATGCCACAGACAACAGGGGGTTTTGGAGCAAAGACATGAAAGAAATCAGCATAGTGATTCGTCCCCCATTTTGGGCGACTGTCTGGGCCTATTTCATTTACGGACTGCTACTGGTTTTCCTCGTCCGACGCTACCTGGCTTTCAGAGAAGAGAGGATGGTTACCAGGCAGAATCTCGCCTTTGAAAAGCGGGAGGCTTTAAGGCTTAAGGAAATGGATGAACTGAAAAATCGTTTTTTCAGTAACGTGACGCATGAATTCAGGACTCCGCTGACTTTGATCATCAGTCCTTTGCATAAGTTGCTTTCAGAAGGGGCAGTATCGGGACCGCTAAAACAAACATTGCATGGCATCGAAAAAAACTCGCGCCAACTGCTTGGTCTGATCAATGAGCTCCTGGATTTCTCAAAGCTTAATGAAGGTCAGATGCAGGTAAATATCTCATCGGGGGGAGCTGGCCCTTTTTGTTGGTTCCTGCGTACGCTCTTTCGAAACCGCTGCTTCGGACAAACAAATAACACTTTCTTTCTCTTCCGGAGACGTAGACGGTTTTTACCATTTGGATCAGGAAAAGTGGAGCAAAATTATTTTCAACCTCGTAGGTAATGCTTTGAAATTCACGCCGGAAAAAGGGGCGATTTCGGTTGAGCTGAAGCATGGCCCGGGTGAGAATATCATCCTGGAGGTATCGGATAATGGACCGGGTATTGAAGTTGAACAACAACAGAGAATATTTGAAAGGTTTTACCAGGCCGATGATTCAGCCATCCGCAGTCATGGTGGTACTGGTATCGGTCTTTCCCTGGTGAAAGAAATTGTGGAATTGATGGGTGGGCATATTCGTGTAGAAAGCGAGCCTGGAAAATACAGTCGGTTTTTGGTCGAGCTTCCAGTGTCAAGAGCCTTTTCGCCTGAGGATGCATCATCCTGGAGCGGGACGATGCCTGCCGTTCTTTCAGAGTCATACAGTGCACTTCCCCAGCTTTTTATAGTAGAGGACAATGATGAGTTGCGCTCGTTCATTATGAAGAGTCTGGAGGGAGCCTATCGCGTGACTGGTGCTGCTAATGGTATGCTGGCTTGGGAAATGATCCGGACCGCGCTTCCGGATATCGTCATCAGCGATGTGATGATGCCTGGCCGGGATGGCTTCGATCTCTGCAACCTTTGCAAGTCGGATCCACTTACTGCGCACATCGGGTTTATTTTGCTGACTTCCAAAGCGGCACACCAGGCGCGCCTCAAGGGATTGCAGGCGGGAGCCGACGATTACGTGACCAAGCCGTTTCAAATGGATGAACTGGAGCTGCGCATTCAGAATTTGTTCCGGTTGCAACAGAATGTGCGTACTCAGTTGAGGACCCAATTATTCAGTCATTTACCGGATGCTGCTCCCGGGGTTACGGACCCTTTTCTGGGCCGTTTGCATCGCGAGATCGACTTGAGGCTCGCCGATCCGGATCTCATGGTGGATGATCTGTGTAAAGCACTTTCGGTGAGTAAGAGTACGCTCAACCGTAAACTGAAAGCACTGCTGGACGCTTCCGCTGCCGACGTGATCCGCCAATACAGGCTCGAAAAGGCTGCAGCTCTTCTGCGATCGGGAATGGATATTGCGTCCGTATCCTATAATGTGGGCTTCGGAAGCCCGTCTTACTTTAGTCAGTGCTTCCGCGAGCGATATCACCTGACTCCTTCAGATTACATCTCAAGCCACATCTGATCCAAGACTGATAGGATGATATTCTCACCCGGGCCATGCTTCAGCTCAACCGAAATCGCCCCTTTTT
>CAZAVR010000014.1:0-20301 GCA_964488435.1 uncultured Cytophagales bacterium
TACAATATTCCGGCAGACAGCATTGCGATTTCCAGTAAGGTTTTAAAAAATCCTTTGCCCAATTCTGAGAAAGTTGTTGCGGAGGGCCAGGTATTGTACGAGAGATACTGCCAGCATTGTCATGGTGCAACAGGCGAGGGTGACGGACCCGTAGGTGTTGCTTACAAGGGAGTTCCCAATTATACCTCTGAAGCTATGGCTGCCTTGAGTGAGGGGCATATTTTCCATGTTATCACGAATGGAAAAGGCAGGATGTGGCCTCACGGCTCTCAGGTCAACCCGGAAGAGCGTTGGAAGATAGTGCGCTACGTACAAAAACTGCAAAAGGGCTCATAATATTTAGAAACTGAGAATTTAAAGAGTATAATGGCATCTGTACATACAATTCCTTCAATAGAAGAAAGATTTGAGTTCAAATCCGGATTTAAGCGTAATTTGCTTATTCTGGGTGCGATTGGAATCATTTCCCTGGTAGTGGGTATATTCTTGCTACGCGATAGCGCAGGCAAACCGCATCATGATAACGGACATGCGGTGGAGCATGCTGCAGGCGCTCATGCGGAAGCAGCGGGACACGATGCGCACGGTGCAGCCGCGGCGGATCATCATGCTGAGGCGTCGGCCGGTCATCATGAGAAGCCCTGGACTACCAGAATATGGGCGAACCTTTGGTTGGTTTGCGTTTACTTTACAGGTATTTCTGTTGTGGGGATGTTTTGGATGTCCTACAATTACCTTGCTATGGCAGGATGGTCTGCTGTGTTCAAACGAATTCCGGAAGCGTTGCCTGCTTTTTTACCTATACCTGGCATCGTTATGCTGGTTGCTTTTTTCTTTGGTGGGCACGAGCTTTTCCATTGGACGCACGAAGGATTGTATGTGAAGGGTGGTCCGGAGTATGATGCCATCATGGACGGGAAGTCAGGCTTCCTGAATACGCCGTTTTACCTTATTCGTCTGGTGCTTTATTTTGTATTGTGGTATTTCCTTTGGAGAATCCTGAGAAATGCTTCGCTGAACGAAGATCAGATAGGCGGTACGGAAAATTATTATCGTTCCCTGAAATTCGGGGTGGTGTTCCTTGTGGTTTTCGGTGTTACTTCATCTACTTCAGCATGGGACTTCGTGATGTCCATCGACGCTCACTGGTTTAGTACCATGTTTGGATGGTATACGCTTGCCAGCTGGCATGTTACGGGTCTGGCGGTGATTACACTTATTGTCGTAACACTTCGTGAGAACGGATATCTGCGGGCTGTCAATGAAAGTCATTTGCATGATTTGGGCAAGTTTATTTTCGCTTTCAGTATTTTCTGGGCTTACGTCTGGTTTGCTCAGTTCCTGCTTTACTATTATGCAAACATTCCTGAAGAAGTAATTTACTTCAAAGAGCGCTTCAGCGGATATGGAGGTATATATAAGGCGCCCTTCTGGATTAATCCGATTGTTAATTTCGTGTTTCCTTTTCTTATACTGATGCCAAGGGATTCCAAAAGGACTCCTGCCATACTCAAGCTGGCTTGCTGGATCGTCATCGTGGGACATTATCTGGATTTTTACAATAACATCATGCCTGGTACCGTAGGAGCAGCCGCTGGTTTCGGGCCGATCGAAATAGGTTTTGTACTAATTTTTGCAAGTGCATTTATCTGGGTGGTATGCTCTCAGTTGGAAAAAGGAAATCTTGTTCCTAAAAAGCATCCGATGCTTGAGGAGTCTTTGCATCATGATATTGCGTAAACAACGATTTTGATATTGAAAATATGAATTACATTATTGGGTTACTTGTTGTTGTATTTTTAGGACTCACGATTGCAGTAATAGCCAGATTGCAAGGTGTTCTCAAGGGAGTGAAGACGGAGGAGCAGTCTGAGGAGCCGGAAGGTAATAAGTGGAATGCGGTTGTGTCTCTGGTTTTTCTTATCCTGGGTTTGATAGGTTCTGTATGGTCATACATCCATGCGAAAGATTATTTTCTGCCGGAAGCTTCATCGGTTCACGGACGCAGGACAGACGATTTGTTTTGGTTCTCTATGGCCCTTCTTTTTGTGGCCTTTATCGTAGTTAATTTCCTGATCTTCTTTTTCGCCTGGAAGTATCGTTACAAGAAAGGTAACGTGGCCAAGTTTTATCCGGACAATCACAAGCTCGAATTGATCTGGACAGTGATCCCGGCGATCGTGATGGCTACATTGGTAATCACTGGTTACAGGGCCTGGACCGATATCACGTCTGATGCGCCGAAAGATGCAGAGGTGATAGAGATCACAGGAAAGCAGTTTGGCTGGATCGCGAGATATGGCGGTGTTGATAACAATAAGTTGGGAAACTATAATTACAAATTCATAGACCCGCAGAATGAGGTGGGTATAGATCTGGCAGACGAAAATTCATTTGACGATTTTACCAATCCAAGTGAGATGCATATACCAGCCAATCGTCCGGTATTGTTGAAGATTCGCGCGCGTGATGTTTTGCACAGTGTATTTATCCCTCACATGAGAGTGAAAATGGATGCTGTGCCCGGTATGCCTACTAAGTTTTGGTTTGTTGCCGATAAGACTACAGCTCAAATGCGTGCCGAGACCGGTAATCCGGATTTCAATTATGAGATTGCTTGCGCAGAGATTTGCGGGCAGGGGCATTTCGGCATGAAGATGACACTTGTTGTGGATGACGAAGCCACCTATCGTAAGTGGGTTAGCGAGCAAAAGACTTTTTTGGCAACTTACCCGGATTACATTTCCAGAGTTCCCGAGAATTTGAAGGCGAAGGCGTTGAAGTATGTTCCTGCAGCGCCTGCGGCACCCGAAGCGCCTGCTGAAGCTGCCTCCCTTTAACGGTTTTTACTCTGAAAACATTATACTATTACAATTATATAAAATAAGATATGTCAGCTATAGAGCACGATAATGTTGCACTCTTACACGAGGAAGAACATGCACACCACGAGGTGAGTTTTTGGCAAAAGTATATCTTTAGTGAAGATCATAAAACCATCGCTAAGCAGTATCTGATCACCGGGATTATCTGGTCGGTTATAGGTATAGCTATGTCTGTTATATTCCGTATCCAGATCGGTTTTCCGGACGCGGATATGTCATGGCTAAAGCCTGTTCTGGGTAAGTGGATAGATAGTGCGGGTAAACTGGATCCAAGTTTCTTCCTTGCTTTGGTAACGATGCACGGAACCATCATGGTGTTCTTTGTATTGACAGCGGGTTTGAGCGGAACTTTTAGTAACTTTTTGATTCCGTTACAGATTGGTGCCAGGGACATGGCTTCGGGATTTTTGAACATGTTGTCATACTGGTTTTTCTTCATTGCCAGTGTGATCATGTTTTTCTCGCTTTTTGTGGAGACGGGTCCGGCAGGCGGCGGCTGGGTAATTTATCCCCCGCTTAGCGCGCTGAAGCAGGCACATTTGGGTTCTGCTGATGGTATGACGCTTTGGTTGGTATCCATGGCATTGTTTATCGTCTCACAGCTTCTGGGTGGTATTAACTATATTACCACGGTGATTAACCTGCGTACGAGAGGGATGTCTTTTGCACGTCTTCCACTAACGATATGGTCATTTTTGATAACGGCTATATTGGGGCTTATTTCATTCCCAGTACTTCTTTCAGCAGTTTTACTCTTGGTATTTGACAGGCATTTCGGTACCAGTTTTTACCTCTCTGAAATCTATATCAACGGAGAAGCCCTGGCGAATGTCGGTGGTAGCCCGATTTTGTTTCAGCATTTGTTCTGGTTCCTGGGACACCCTGAAGTGTATATTGTAGTATTGCCGGCTCTGGGTATCACCTCGGAAATTATAGCCACCAACTCGCGTAAGCCTATCTTCGGATACCGTGCGATGATTGCGTCCATGATCGGTATAGCATTCCTTGCGTTTATCGTTTGGGCTCACCACATGTTTGTAACTGGTATGAATCCGTTCCTGGGATCTATATTCATGTTCCTGACATTGATTATAGCCGTCCCTTCTGCGGTGAAGGCATTTAATTACATCACTACCCTGTGGCGTGGTAACATAGTATTTACGCCTGGTATGTTGTTTTCGATCGGTCTGGTTTCCTTGTTTGTAACAGGAGGACTTACCGGAATTATATTGGGTAACAGTGCGCTTGATATTCAGTTGCATGACACCTATTTCGTAGTGGCCCACTTCCATATTGTAATGGGAGCTGCTTCCGCATTCGGTTTGTTTGCCGGGGTTTACCACTGGTTCCCTAAGATGTTCGGAAGGATGATGAACGGTACTTTGGGACAGATTCATTTCTGGGCTACGTTCATCGGTATTTATCTCATTTTCTTCCCGATGCACTATGTGGGTATAGCAGGATTCCCGCGTCGTTACTACCAGTTTACCAAGTATGATTTTACAAGTTCATTCACTGACATGAACATGTTTATCACAGCGGCAGCGATATTCACTTTTGGAGCGCAGTTTTTATTTCTGATCAATTTCTTTTACAGCATCTTCAAAGGTCGTAAGTCTCCTCAGAATCCATGGAGATCCAATACTCTTGAGTGGACTGCTCCTATTAATCCGGGTCACGGAAACTGGGAGGGAGAATTGCCGGCCGTTTATCGCTGGCCTTATGATTACAGCAAGCCGGGTGCTCCTGAAGATTTTATACCTCAGACCGTGCCTCATTCTCAGACACCTGAGTCCAATTTGCCAGGTGAAGAAGCGCTGATCGAGGAAGAGAAGATCATAGCATCACAAAACTTCAATGACCAGTTCAAAACAGCTCATTGAGCAACCCTTCATTCGCTTTTTCAGAAGGTTCGCTTTCTGGACAGTAGTGACGGTGTATCTTTTGATATTGGTAGGAGGTATAGTGAGGAGCACAGGGGCCGGAATGGGATGCCCTGACTGGCCAAAATGTTTCGGAAGCTGGGTTCCGCCCACAGAGGTTTCGCAGCTTCCGGAAAACTATAAGGAGATATACGGGGCAGCTTTGAAAGGGGAGGTGGAGTTTAATGTGGTGAAAACCTGGACAGAGTATGTAAACAGATTGTTTGGTGCTTTTACGGGATTGTTAATATTCGCTACGCTTTTGGCTTCTGTTCCTTTTTTAAAGACATCCCACACTTCTTTCTTCTACCTGAGTCTGTTAACATTCTTGCTGGTAGGTTTTCAGGGTTGGCTTGGGGCGAAGGTGGTTTCGAGCGAGCTGCATCCGGTCATGATTACCCTGCACATGTTGCTGGCCATAGTGATCGTATTTATCGTCATCTATCTGTTGGCGAGATCCTACGGATCGCTTTATAAGCAGGAGTCGCTGGCAGGTAGAAGAGGTTTGATCAACACAGCGTTGATGGTTACTTTGAGCGTTTCATTGGTGCAGGTGTTGGTCGGAACGCAGGTAAGGGAGTCTATGGACCTGGTTATAGACAGGTTGGGCTACGGACAGAGAGCGGATTGGGTAGGTGAGCTGGGTGGTGTTTTTTACTTTCACAGATCCTTCTCGATATTGGTGGTACTGATCAACGGATGGTTGGCTTACCTGATTTACAGGTCAGCTGAAAAGGCGGGCAGGCTGTCGAGATTGATGCATGCGATTCTGAGTGTTGTTTTACTGGAAGCGCTGACCGGGATTGTGATCAGTTATCTGGGTGTACCCGCTTTTGCACAACCGCTGCATTTGACGTTGGCCATAGTAATGCTCGGTTTACAGTTTGTTTTGTACATGTTTGTGAATGCCGATAGATTTGTAAGTTTTGATAAGGGTAAGTTGGTGAACACGGTTAAATCATGATGACTTCGTCGGATAGTATTTCTTTTTCAGATAAGTTGGGTGTCAAACTGAAGGCCCTTTTTGAATTGTTGAAGTTCAGATTGGCTGCCTTGATTGCGTTTTCGGGCGCCATGGGTTATGCGCTTGCCTCGGACGCTGTGGATTGGCCGAAGCTCATATTGTTTTGTGTAGCCTCGCTCGCAGTTACAGGTTCAGCGAATATCATCAACCAGATTCTGGAGAGAGATCTTGATAAACTGATGAAGCGCACAGCAGGCAGGCCGCTTCCTTCAGGAAGGCTGTTGGTTTGGGAAGCGGTGGTTGGGAGCGTTTTGCTCGGTGTTTTTGCACTTTATATTTTTACGGTTCATTTTAACCTGCGTGCAGCCCTGCTTTCGCTGTTGTCGCTGATTCTTTATGGATTCGTTTATACTCCGTTAAAGAGGAAGGGGCCGATCGCAGTTTTTGTCGGGGCTTTTCCGGGAGCTTTTCCTCCGATGATCGGATGGATAGCAGCTACCAACCAATTCGGATGGGAACCTGGTATTTTATTTGCTATACAGTTTTTCTGGCAGTTTCCGCATTTCTGGGCCATAGCCTGGGTACTTGACGAGGACTATCGGAAAGCGGGTTTCAGGCTCCTTCCGTCGAAAGCTGGGAAGGATTTTAACACTACATTGCAGATCTCGCTGCTCACGCTCTTTTTGTTACCGGTGGGATGGTTGCCGTTCGAGCTTGGTATGAGTGGTATCACTTCCGCGTTGGTAGCTACGTTTTGTGGGATTTTGTTCCTGGGACAGACCTTTTTGTTGATGAAAAAATGCTCTGACCGTACTGCTTTGCAGCTTATGTTTGGATCTTTTATATATTTACCCATCGTTCAGATTGCGTTCCTACTGGATAAGATCTGAGAAGATATATGAAAACTATGGACACAGTGGGATTGAAGACAGCAGATAACAGAAAGGGCGAGGTCCTATCCATGGATCCGAAGAAGTTTATTCTTTGGCTGTTTATTGTTGCCAGTATCATGATTTTCGCCTCCCAAACGAGCGCTTATCTCGTAAAGAGAGCGGAAGGTAACTGGACAGAGTTTGATATTCCCTCTATTTTTACCTATAGTACGTTTGTGTTGCTGTTAAGTAGCCTGAGTATGCACTGGGCTTATTTATCAGCAAAAAAAGATAACTTTGCGCAATTGAAAGCAGCTGTAGTGATTACTTTCGTCCTGGGGATGGGCTTTGTTGCGATGCAGCTGGAGGGCTGGAAGGTGCTGGACAGTATGAACGTTTTTTTTGTGGGTAATCCATCCGGCTCGTTCTTTTATGTGTTTTCAGGTCTGCATGTAGTCCATTTGTTTATGGGCCTTGTGATGTTGTTGATCGCGCTGGTGGCGGCGTTTCGTATGAATATTCATTCCAAGCGTTTGAGACTGATAGAAATATGCGCCACTTTCTGGCATTTTTTGGACATACTCTGGCTGTATTTATTTGTTTTTTTATTGACCTTTCATTGAAAATTAAGTTTACTTTTTAACTAAATGGCTTCTACTGCAACTACTACAAACTCCGGACAACCCAGGTATTGGCTGGGTGGAATAGAGCCTATGAAGGCTAGTTATGGAAAATTGATGATGTGGTTCTTCCTTATTTCGGATACCTTCACTTTTTCAGCCTTGCTCGTTTCTTACGGAATGATCCGTTTCAGTCACCCTTCCTACGTGGGGCACGTTTCGGATTTTGTAACCTCAAATCTTTATTGGCCAGTTCCGGAAAAAGTATTTTCCGCCGTGCCGTTTCTGCACGGGGTGTATGCGCCGCTTGTATTTGTGGGGATCATGACCTTTATTCTGATCTTCAGTAGTGTAACGATGGTATTGGCTGTTGAGGCTGGTCACAGAAAGGACCGCGCCAATGTGGAAAAATACATGCTTTGGACTATTCTGGGTGGTTTTACCTTCCTTGGTTGCCAGGCTTGGGAGTGGGCTCACTTTATACACGGTACGGACGGTGGTACTGTAATTAAGGAGATCGTTAACGGACAGTGGGTCGAGCGCACGATATTTGGCGCCAATCTTCATGAGAATGAATACGGCCCGGTTCCTTTCGCTTGTTTGTTCTTCTTCATCACAGGATTTCACGGAACGCACGTTTTCAGCGGTGTCATCCTGAACATACTTATCTTCTTCCGCACCGCGACGGGTTTCTATGATCGTCGAGGGAGTTATGAAATGGTAGAGAAAGTCGGGCTCTACTGGCACTTTGTGGATCTGGTATGGGTGTTTGTGTTTACTTTCTTTTATTTGGTTTAGTTTTTTTCAAAAGTATTAAAGATATAGTATTATGGCTGAAGTACACGGACACGGCGATCATAGCGGAGACAATGGTGCAGCGCACCGCAAGCTTATTTGGAAAACATTCTGGATTCTTTCCGTTCTTACGGCAGTAGAGTTTTTGATCGCATTTACCATGCAGCATGGCCCTTTGAGGATTACCATCTTTGTAATTCTGACGCTGGTGAAAGCCTTTTATATAGTTGGGGAATTTATGCACCTCAAGCATGAAGTGAAGTCATTGATCTGGTCTATTGTGATACCATGTGTGTTTGTTTTGTGGTTGCTTGGAGCGTTGATGATGGAGGGCGGATTCCTTTACTACGATCTGCATATTTTCAAGTGAGCATATAAGTAATGCGAAGATTTTTAAAAACCGGTCTGCTGTTGCTTTTGCTCGTGGTACCGGTTTCTTTTTTTTTATTCCTTAAGATATTCGGAGAAAACTATTTTGACCTGCCTTATCTTCATCCGGTCCGTGATCCTGTGAACGGAGCTATAGTGATGGCGGGAAAGGACACGAGTTATTATAGGGTACCTCCTTTGCAGCTGTCTTCAGAGAATATGCTGAGGGCAGGAGATATGGATAATCGTTTTACGTTGGTTTATGCGCCGATGGATGTATGTTCGGATAGCGTTAAGGTGGCTTTCAATTATCTGAAACGTTACTGGAGCAGTCATGGAAAGGAGTTCGATGCACTTCAGTTCTGGCTACTGACTGAGCAGCAGGCGGACTCAGTTTCCGCTTGTCTCCTGACCCACGGCGTGTCCATACCGTTCAGGGTTTTAAGTGAAGATGCCTTTTCCGTGAGCAGCGCATTGGCAGATTTGAAGTTTAATGAAAGACCCGGCCGTAAACAAACTTTTTCCCGTTTTCACAGGTTAATATTGGTGGATAGCAAAAGGTATATCAGAGGATATTATGATCTTGATGGGGAAAAGGAAGCTGAACGACTTACTGCTGAGCTTAGGATTTTACAACAGAATTTTAATCAGATAAAAAATTTATGAGAGAGGGATTACTGGAGAGAAATGCCAATTATAACCGGGTGATTAATATCCTGGCCATTGTGGTGCCTGCATTGGTGGCTGTGCTTTTGGGGATCAGGCAGAAAGTGGATATCGGCGACTGGACAAAAGTACTTCCGCATGTGAATGGGGCTATCAATACTTTAACATCGGTGTTGTTGTTGCTGGGGTTCTATTTCATTAAGCAGCGAAACATCGAAATGCACAGGAAATCAATGACGCTGGCATTTGTTCTTGGTTCTTTCTTCCTGGTTAGTTATGTTATCTATCATTTATCTAACGAATCTACGAGTTTTGAAGGGCAGGGAGTAATCAGGACGGTTTACTTTTTTTTATTGGTCTCTCATATCGTATTGTCGGTAGTCGTGGTTTGGTTTGTACTAAGAGCAGTTTACTTTGCTTATAGCGGTCAGATTGCGGCGCATGTTAAAGTGGTGAAATGGGCGTATCCGATATGGTTGTATGTGAGTATTACAGGAGTGATAGTGTATTTGATGATCAGACCTTATTATCAATGAAAAGACTGGTTAGTGTAGTGGTGATCATGGTGTGGATGCTTTTCGGAGCGGCGGCTGATATTTGGGCCCAGTGCGCCATGTGCCGCGGTTCAGTGGAGAGTACCATGGGAAATGGTCGTAACAATGTCGGCATTGGCCTCAACCTCGGTATTGTGTATTTGTTCGTGGTTCCGTACCTGGCCGTTGCTGCGATAGCTTTCTTCTGGTACAGGAGCAGCCGCAAAGAGCAGGCCCGCCGAAACCTTGTTATTGCTGCCATGCAGCGCGCTGAGGGGGCAAGGTAAGTCGGCTTCCTCTATTTAAGGGGCAGGTGTATTTCAGCCATCATACAACGGGCAGATCCCCCGCCGTATGTCTCTATAGTGTCCAGATCGACAGGTAGTATCCTGGCGTAGTCATCCAGTGCATCAAGTTGGGAATAGCTCAGCGATTGGTGTGCCTTTGCAGACATGACCAGTGTTTTCTGATGGTTCGTGTTTTCTACCAACAGCATATTGCCCGCAAACTGCTGCAACTGTATTGACGAAATTTCTACGACATATTTCCCGGTATTTTCCAGAGCAGAGCGGAGCAAATGCCGTTCATCCTGGCTGCGAACAGCTTCAAGGCAGACTACTGCAAAGGCATCTCCCACACACATCACCACGTTGGTGTGATAAATGGGGACATCGTTTTGATCTGTCGCATGAAAGCTGATGATTTCGTAATTCAGGGCTTTCCCAAAGGCCAAAAGTACTTCCGGGTGGGTGCGCGGTGAAAGGCAGGCATAAGCAATTTTATGGAATCTGTCGAGTACCATACTTCCTGTTCCTTCCAGAAATTTGTTCTCCCGTTCATAAAAAGAAAGGTCGATGATTTCTTCGATATGAAATCGCTTCTTTAATTCCTCAAGTATTTCCATTCGCCGTTCTGCCTGCCTGTTGGGCGTCAACATGGGGTAGATTACTATTTTCCCGCTCTGATGAAATGAAATCCAGTTGTTAGGGAAAACGGCGTCGGGTTTGGACGGGATGGGAGTATCCTCGAAAACGTACACCTCAATGCCTGCAGCCTTCAGAAACGTAACCATGGCGTCAAATTCTTGTAGCGCCAGGTTTTTTATTTCGTCTTTTGAAGAAACTGAAGGGTTATGCTGAAAAGCATTGCTGTCGGAGGTCTGTACGTTAAACCCAAAAGAAGCGGGCCGCACCATGAGAATGCGGGACGTAGACTGAGGTTGTATGTGGGAGGAAGCGGGATACGTGCGCATAGCTGAAAGGTGTCATGAGTATAAGAAAGCGGATGTTATAAGCGACTAAAGAGATTATATATTGTCGCGCCAGAGGGGCAAACTCATACAATGGGGGCCGCCCCGTGCTCTGGAAAGCTCTGCGGACGGAAGCATGATGAGCGTATTTTGCACTTGTTCCGGATACATCTCTCCGGATTCGAATTTTTTGACCAGGGTGCCGGCCTGAATGGTTTCAAACCCGGCCGACCTGAATGCTTTCAGAGTTTCGTCGTTCCGGTCATATCCTATGACCACCCCGTCTTTAAGTGCAAGTAGGTTGCAGGAGTCGGTCCACTGTTCGCGCTCGCCAAACGGAAATTTTCCATCGCCCGAATAAATAAATTTTACCGGTGTCTTTGCTTTCAGGTCATTTACACTGATATCGGTAAGCAGGTCTTCAAGATTATCAATGACGACAGGATGGTTTTCAGATCCTTTGATGAATTGAAGGATGGTCATTTCATCTTCAAGTTCGCCTGAGCCCAGGAAATGAAGAAGATCTTTTTTACGTGCATCTTCGCCAAGGCGTCCGAATGACTTCAACAGTACCCATGTACTCCTCCCAACCTGCGTGAAAAGGGTATCAATATGCATGAAGTCCCTTTTCTTCGGGATTTTTATGATCGTAATTTTATCCACCACATTTCGTTCGAAGAGCAGCTTCATGGTTTGCTGTGCACCGTAGAGGGAAGTCCTTTCGCTACAGCCGATGAGTACATGACGAGGTGAGACCATCATTACATCTCCGCCTTCAAGCGTTGATCTGTTGAATTCGCTGTTCCTGGTGTCATCCGGGAGTAGAAAATGATTGACATTATCCGGGATTTCGATTATGTTTTTCCTGAATGCTTTGAAAATCTCGTGATGAAAAAAAAACATATTGCGTCAGCAGGGATTCACGGGTACGGGCACTTTTCGCGGGCTTGTTTAATAGGATATGGTCGTTGATTACAATACCCAGATCGCGTGTAAAGATAAGGTTGGGCAGCGGGGCGAACAGCATTCGTTTGTCGGGCAGTGTGCCTGAAATGAAAATGCGCGCCAGTTCATGGGTATCAAATTTGGATAAAGCTTCCTGTGTAGGATAGGGGCACTTTTCTAAACCACAAATGGTGGCCGTCATTTTCGTTCTTACCACATCGTCGAGCAGGATCTGACTCAGCAGTGTTTCTAACTCAATAACGTTACTGGAGTTGAAGTAGTCCGGAGAACCGGGCTTGAAAAACGATCTGGAGCTGTGTCCAGATGTTGTCAGGTTTTCGTTTCTTATTTTGTCGGGGTCGAGGAACCACAAGAGTATACGGACGTAAAAGTCGTACTCGTGCCGTCGCATGGTGTCCAGGTGGACGATGTCTTCAAACAACCAGTCCTGCGCTTTTGAAGGTATAACTTTTCCCAGTCCTCTGTCAGGACTATGTATAAGAAGTCGTTTGAGGGGCGCTATTTCACTTGTAACGCCAAACCCCGTTTCAGGGGATGCGGAGGTAAGCATAAGGCTTGTTATTTGATGATCAGGTTTGTGATGAATAGGAATTGCAAAGTAATTAAATCATACTGAGTAAAAAAACAGCCTGCCGGGAACGAGGTAGACTGTATAAAGGTTATTCTACCAGATGATAAATCCTTATAAAAGTGGTAAGTACAGCCAAAGCTTATTACTTTTGTATTTATTTTAAAGACATTGTACTGATCTGTTATGCTCAAAATTAAAGATTTACACGCCTCGATTGAGGATAAGGAAATATTGAGAGGAATTAATCTTGAAATAAAACCTGGTGAAGTTCATGCCATTATGGGACCGAATGGTTCCGGAAAAAGCACACTTGCCTCGGTTTTGGCAGGTAGGGACGAGTATACTGTAACAGCGGGCAGTGTCGACTATGATGGAAAAGATTTGCTTGACATGGCTCCCGAAGTGCGCGCTGCCGAGGGTATATTCCTGGCATTTCAATATCCTGTTGAGATTCCGGGCGTAACAACGATTAATTTTTTAAAGACTGCTGTCAACGAAATCCGCAAATACAAAGGTGAAGAGCCCCTGGATGCTGCGAGGTTTCTTAAATTGGTAAAAGAAAAGGCCCAATTGGTAAATATCAATGACGCCTTGCTGAAACGTGCGCTGAATGAGGGCTTTTCAGGAGGAGAGAAAAAGCGTAACGAAGTTTTTCAGATGGCTGTACTTGAGCCCAGGCTTGCCATTCTGGATGAGACCGATTCCGGTCTTGACATTGATGCTTTGCGCATCGTATCCGAAGGGGTAAACAAATTGAGATCTCCCGAACGTGCTACCGTTGTGGTGACGCACTACCAGCGCCTGCTTGACTACATCGTACCTGATTTTGTTCATGTATTGTATAAGGGACGGATTGTGAAGTCCGGTCCTAAAGAATTGGCGCAGGAACTGGAGCGCAAGGGGTACGATTGGATCAAGGCTGAGATAGAGGAGGCGGTATAAAGAAACAGAAATGAACGAAACCATAGATTTAAAGAGGTCTTTAGTAGAGGAATTCGGCAGGCAGGAGCGAGCGTTGAACGGGGATGCCGGTAGTCATTTTTTTGCAAATCGTAGGGTCGCCCTTCAGCATTTTGAGCGCATGGGATTTCCCTCCGTCAAGCATGAAGAATGGAAGTACAGTAACGTACGTAACCTGATTGCAGTGCCATATAACTTCAACGCACCGCATCAGGTCTCTGCGGAGGACATTGCCGCATTGGATATACCTAATCTTGAGGGTAATATTTTGTATTTTATCAACGGACGCTACGAAGCTTCATTATCGAAAATTGTTTCTCCCGGAGATCAACTGACGATAAGAACGCTTAAGGAAGCACTTACAAGCGATCCGGAATTGGTGAATACATACTTTAATAAGCTGGCAAAAAATGAGGATGAGCCTTTTACAGCGCTCAATACTTCTTTTGCCGGGGAAGGTGTTTTTATCCATGTGCCTGCGGGAAAGGTGGTGGAGACACCCGTAATCCTGAGGTTTATTACGGATGCCCGTGTTAGTGAAGTAGGTGCTCAACCGAGAAATCTTATTGCCGTGGGTGAGAATGCGCAGGTGAGGGTGGCTGAGGCATTTAGAAGTATCGGTGAGAAAACTTCTTTTACCAATATTGTTACTGAGATTCACGTCGCAAAAAGTGCGCATGTAGAATATTATAAAGTTCAGAATGAAAGCGATACTGCCTATCATATAGGTACTACTCAGGTAAGGATGCTGGACGCCAGTCATTTTTATTCTGCGACGGCCACGCTTAACGGAGGATTTATCCGTAACAACCTTCATATCGAAATTGATGGAGAGTTTTGTGATGCTTACATGTACGGAGTTTACTGTCCTGACGGCAGGCAGCACATAGATAACCATACCCTTGCCGACCATCGTAAGCCCAATTCAGTCAGCAACGAGCTTTACAAAGGCGTGCTGCGGGACAGGTCTGTGGGGGTATTCAACGGGAAGGTATTTGTGCGACCTGATGCGCAGAAAACCAATGCTTACCAGTCCTGCAAGAATGTCGTGCTTTCGCCGGATGCCAGGATGAACACCAAACCGCAGCTTGAAATCTTTGCTGATGATGTAAAGTGCTCGCATGGAACCACTACCGGACAATTGGATGAAGAGGCATTGTTTTACATGAGATCGCGGGGAATTCCCCGGGCAGAGGCGATGGGTCTTCTGATGTATGCATTTTGTGAAGATGTGGTGAGCCAGATCAGAATAGAGCCTATACGGGAGTACCTGGAGGGGCTTATTGCTGAAAAGCTGGGGTTTGCCGCTTCATAAGGCTCATTCTGAATATTTCTTTTTTGACGACATCATGAATAGTGAAATCTCTTCAATAAGCAAATGGCCGGATATTGTTGAAATCCGGTCGGATTTCCCTATCCTCGAGGAAATAGTAAATGGCAGGCAGCTGGTTTATTTTGACAATGCAGCCACTACCCAGAAGCCGGTCTCTGTACTGAATGCCCTCTCGGACTACTACAGGCATTACAATGCCAACATCCACCGCGGTATTCATACGCTGGCTGAGAAGGCAACAGCCGCTTTTGAGGCGACCAGGAAACAAATGCAGCAGTTTCTTGGCGCAGCGTCTGCCGAGGAGGTCATATTTACCTATGGGACCACGGATGGCATCAATCTGGTTGCCCAGACCTATGGACGCAGGTTTTTGAAGGAAGGAGATGAGATCATCATCTCCACCATGGAGCATCATTCCAATATAGTGCCGTGGCAGATGCTTTGCGAAGAGATTGGATGCGTGCTCTCGGTAATCCCTATCAACGATGAGGGGGAGTTGCTGATGGACGAGTTCGATAAGATGCTCTCCGAGCGCACCAAATTCGTGTCGGTGGTGCACGTATCGAATGCATTGGGCACGATCAACCCTGTCGCGGAAATTATCAGGAAATCCCATGCTGTCGGCGCCAAAGTACTGATTGATGGAGCGCAGGCGAGTTCACATATTACGCTGGATGTACAGGCATTGGATTGTGATTTTTACACTTTGTCCCTGCATAAACTTTACGGACCCACCGGGATGGGGGTGCTGTATGGCAAGAAAGAGTTACTCAACAGCATGCCGCCTTACCGTGGAGGAGGGGAGATGATTAAGGAAGTAACCTTTGAAAAGACCACTTACAACGAGTTGCCATATAAATTTGAAGCCGGGACACCCAATATTGCTGATGTGGTGGCAGCTTATGAGGCGTTGGTTTATGTAGAACAATTGGGCAAGGATAATATCGCTGCCTATGAAAGCGAATTGCTCAAGTACGGCACCGAAGCTCTGCAGTCACTGGATGGTCTTTCGATTATAGGCCGTGCAAAGGAAAAAGTAAGTGTCATCTCATTTGCTTTGAAAGGCCTGCATCATCAGGATATAGGCGTCATTCTTGATCAGCAGGGTATAGCTGTCAGGACGGGACACCATTGTACACAACCGTTGATGCAGCGTTTCGGAATTTCCGGAACTACCAGGGCCTCTTTTGCTGTTTATAATACGACTGAGGAGATAGATAAATTAGTGGCCGGCCTGCATAAGGTGAAGAAAATGCTGGGGTAAGATTAATCGTAAAGCAGATTTTGTACAGACTGTAAAGTCAGTGATCGAAGGTAAAGCGAATGAACAAGATGACTATTAATGAAATTCAAGAGGAGTTGATCGGTGATTTTGAGTTGTTTGATGACTGGGAGAGTAAGTATGAGTACATTATCGATCTTGGAAAACGCTTTCAGCCTCTGGAAGAAAAATTCAAAACCGAAGAGAATATTATAAAGGGTTGTCAGTCGCGTGTATGGCTCAACAGCCGTATGGATGGTGATAAATTGATTTTTGAAGCGGATAGCGACGCCATTATTGTTCGTGGGCTGGTCAATATGCTGGTGATGGTACTCTCAGGTCATACACCTGGAGAAATAGCAGAGTCTGACCTGTATTTTATGGAAAGAATAGGTCTGCATCAGCACCTCGCACAAACCAGGTCTAACGGTCTGGCTTCTATGGTCAAGCAAATGAAGCTGGATGCCATAGCCCATAGAGCCAGAGCGGCATTGGCCAGGTCCTGAGGAAACAGATAGTCTCGAATTTTGTAATATAATCTAGGAATGTCAGACGAAGAAGTTTTAAGAAATGACGTAATCAAGGGTATAAAGGAGGTATATGATCCGGAAATCCCCGTAGATGTGTATGAACTGGGTTTAATATATGACTTGAAGATATTTCCTGTCAATAATGTCTACGTACTCATGACGCTTACTTCTCCGTCTTGCCCTTCGGCAGGTTCTCTGCCGGGAGAGATAGAGCAGAAGATCAGGGAAGTTCCGGGAGTCAATGATGTGAGCGTAGAGCTCACATTTGATCCGCCCTATTCCACCGAAATGATGTCCGAAGAGGCGAAGCTGGAATTGGGTTTCATGTGATTCAGAGTAATTTTATAAACATAAACAGTAAAAAATTATGTATCCCCCGCAATTGGTTGCACCTATGAAAGCCGAACTCACTGAAGTGGGCTTTAAGGAATTATTAACTGCCGCAGATGTTGATGCCTACTTTGAAAATGCAAAGGGTACAACGCTTGTTGTTGTTAATTCGGTTTGTGGTTGCGCGGCAGGTGCCGCACGTCCGGGTGTGAAGGCGGCTATAGCGCATAGCGACGTCAAGCCGGATAATCTGGTGACGGTGTTTGCAGGCTTTGATCTGGAAGCAGTGGCTAAGATGCGTGAGTATACTTTGCCGTATCCGCCATCATCACCTGCTATCGCGATATTCAAAGACAATGAGCTCGTTCATTTTATTGAGCGTCATCATATCGAAGGAAGAAACGCGAAAATGATTGCCGAGCATCTTTTAATGGCTTTCGAAGAGTTCTGCAGCGAAGAAGCTGCCTGATTTTTGTTGATATCCGGAGAGGCGGCAGCATCAAAGATGCGGCCGCCTCTCCGGATATCCGGGGTGTGGTTTCTTTCAGCCAGCTGTAGAATTCCCGCAGTCACGCCAGGGATTCCCCACTTCGTACCCCTTACGCGTCTCCTGCTTAACTTGTAGAACTCGTCTTGGTTATTATTCATGTTTCATCTCGTTGAACATTGTCAATATCCGGTTTATTGGGTCGTCAGAATGTAACATGTCTGTGCTCTTCAAAGTCATTTGTGTGACTTCCGATGCCCGTTTCTGCATTTGTTTTTCGTAATGTTCAATCGCCGTAAGAATGTCTGAGAAATTATTGCTCATCAAACATTCAGCTAATTCAAAAACGTCTTGCAATGCCATATTCACACCCTCTCCAGCATACGGTGGCATGCGATGTGCTGCATCGCCAATCATTGTGAGGTTTGGTAAGGACGTCCAAGTTTGGTCAAACGGAAAATGATATTGTGGACGAGGGACAAACCACATTTCATCACTTGCAAAAAGTTCCTGATAAACTTCATTCCAGGAACCAAATGCCGTTTTGAACCAACTAAAAACTTGTTCTTTGTTGTTGAAATCAATATGGCTTTCCTCTACCCAATTTTCAGCAACTTTGCAGCCTGTATAAAACGATAAACTGCCTTCGCCTTTTGCACTAATAATTAAAGATTTTTCATCCCCGAACGCAAAAATTTTGCCGTCATTTACCAATTTCCAAAGTCTTGGTGCGTTTTTCTCCGCATGGTAAACATTCCCTTCAATAATAGTAATACCCGAATAAATCGGCTTTATGTCGGTGATGAATGAACGAATTTTTGAATTTGATCCGTCCGCCCCAATCACAATATCTGCGTACAGGGTGTCTCCATTTTTGAAATGCAACTGCCAACCGCTCTCGTGTTTTTCCATGGAAACAAATTGACTGTTCCAAACGATGGTATTGGGTTTTAATGACTGTATCAACAAATTTCGAAACGGGGCGCGGTCAATTTCGGGGCGCTGGTCGCCAAAATCTGCTTCTATGTGGTCGTCCATTTTTATGGAGGCGTCTTTGTTTAAAATCCGCAACTTGCCTGCATTGGGGCGATAGTTGGCATAAAATTCATCAACCAAATTTGCTCTGCGAAGTGCTTCTAAACCGCTTTCTTCATGTAAGTCAAGGGTAGCTCCCTGTTGTCGTGCGCTTTCGTCAGCATCACGTTCATACACCTTTACGGCTACATTTTTTAGTTGCAGGAGTCTTGCTAATGTCAGTCCGCCCGGACCGCCGCCGACGATCGCAATTTTTTTATTTTCTAGTAGCATACGATTTTATTTTTTGACTGTTGATTTGTGTAAGGCAATGCAGGTGCAGGCAACACCGGAAAGCATAATGAAGGACCTGACCCAATTCATTGTCTTCCATTGTTGCCACGCCTGTTTTATGGTTTCAATGTCTATAGGCAGTGCGCGGTTAAACATTATGTCGTTTCGCGGAACGAAATACAAAACTGTAAGGATATCAACCAGGAAGTACAAGACAATCGCACTGCACAGATACCAACGTGTTTGTGGGAATGGTTTGAAATGGCTAAAAAAAGCGATAAAACTAATTGGGTGTAAAATCGTTCCGAAAATTTTGTAGAAATCGGCGGGAGTTACTTGTTTAAAGTAATTTCGTGTTGTTTCAATAGAATCAGGGATTTCTGCTCCCCAAATGGAAGCATCCACAATAGAATTGTAGATGTTTGCAAACAACATTCCACTTCCAAGAATGATGTACATGTAAAGAATTATTTGCCTGAACATTTCGATACCTTTTTAATTCGGTACAAAATTATTTAAGGTCGAGCGTTGAAAATTGTATAAAACGCTCATTTCATCAGACAAGCTCGGTAAATCTAAAATATGCTACTATGATGGCAAGCGCAAGTAAAATAATTAGTAGAGGAAGTGTTTTATGCTCTTTTTTTGACGTGTGAATGAAGATGGCACCTGTCAAAATCAAACCAAAGCACAATGCTGTTATAGGTGTAAGCATAGGTGCAATCCCAGTATACTGTGGAACTAAGATGCCCACGCAACCAAGCCATTCAAGTATTCCAAGTATGCGGACAGGGACAACAGATGCTCCTTGCTTTATGAACCCGTTTGCTATCAGCCGTTGCTTGCTATTGCATATTTTTTGATAACCCGGCATAGTAAAGAAGGCCGCCAGCAAGCCCTGAATTACCCAAAAACTTGTATTCATTTTGATACCGTTTAATTACGGTACGAAATTATATTGGGTCAAGCGTTGAAAATTGTATAAAACGCTCATTTTTATTTTTAAATAGTTCTTTTGGCGAGACGTTGGAAAGTTTCTTTACTTCTTTTATAAAATGCGATTGGTCTGAAAAGTTTTGTTGCGGAAATAATTTGCCTTCTTTTATGTGTTGAAAAGAAGCACGAAAGCGGACTATATTGCAATATGCCTTTGCTGAGAGCCCAAATTGCTGATTAAAATAGCGATTGATTTGTTGTCTGCTCCAAAATGCCTTGCAGGAAAGCTCTTTTACCGAAATCGCTCCGTTCGATGTGTATATCAACTCAAACAATTTTTGTTTTCGGTTATCAATGTCTTTGGGTAAAGACTTTTGAATTTTTAGTGTTGCCTTTTTGCAAAAGCCGTCAAAGTCATTTAAGTCGTCCACACTAAAATTCCAAAAGTCAGTCGGTAAACTCTCTGCGCTGTCTAACAACGTAGCCATTTTTTTCGGGAATAGATATTCTGTAGCAAGTGGTTTGAAACTTATGGCAAAGGTGAGTTCATTGGGTTTTACAGGTATTGTCTGTTTAGGTTGTGTTTCAATACCAACAACTGTAACGTGAAAAGGCTCTGTGTCTGATTTTGTAAAAAATAAATCAATTCGCCCGTCCGGGAGCACAATAACTTCTTTGTGGCTCTCTGATATGTTTTGCAACAACCAAAAACTTTCAACAAAGTGAGCAATCGATTTGTCGGGT
>CAZAVR010000015.1:0-20249 GCA_964488435.1 uncultured Cytophagales bacterium
TCCATCGGCCCAACGCACGCCCAAGGGTGTGATCTCACTAAACATAGGCAAGCGGTGCAATACATTCCGTGCCCGCATGGCTTCAATAGCGGGAGTAACAGGCAGTCCGGTAACGGAGACAACCGAGCCTGGCGGAAGTCCCCGGCGTACCCGGTCTTCCACGATGGCCACAGCATTTCTCCCTGCATTTTCGTCAAAAGGCCCCTCCCGGAAAACAGGTGGTTTTCGGCTGACCCAGGTGGTGGTCGCTACCTTTGAAATTTCGTCGAGCAACTGGATAGCGGAAATGCCCGCCCCAACGATGATGACGTGCTTTCCTCTAAACTTCTCAGCACGCTGATAATCCCTGGTGTGTAGCTGTACGCCCTGAAAAGTATCCGCGCCGGGATATTCAGGTATATAGGGGGATTCCCAGGTCCCTGTAGCGTTGATCAACCCCTCTGCCGAAAACATACCCCGATCGGTTTCCACCCTGAAGCGTCCTTCTCTTTCGCAGACTACAGGAACTTGGAGAGGTCTGTAAACGAGTATGCCAAAAGTATGTTCATATACATCAAAATAATGGGGAACGGCTACACTGGCCAGGACGTCGGCACTGCCTTCAGGAAGGGTGTCGCTGAAGGGCAGACCCGGCAGATCATGCACCCGGTTCACAGTACTCAGCGTCAGTGAGGGCCATCGGTATTGCCAGGCGCCTCCCGGTCGTGGAGACTGGTCAAGGATGACGAATTCCTTACCGGCACTGAGTCCCTTCTGGCGGAGGTAATAAGCCGCAGATAATCCGGCCTGACCGGCACCTATGACGGCAACACGGGTCCTGATGATTAATTTTGGTTCACTCATGGTTTTGGTTAATGAGCATTTCAGCTCATGAAGATACGTGATTTGTCTTCAAATCAACGGTTAAACCAGCAGCGCTTATACTGAAGTGAGGCGTTGGGGGTATACCAGGGAATTCACTCATAGCCGTATTTTATAGCAGACTTCCTTGTTATTTGCAAAATAAAAAAGATACGATTTTGACTTTTAAGCAAATGATTTTTGATAGTTTTGATTTTCAGCGGGGAATAGGGCTTCCTGGGCCTTAAAAGCAACACCCCACGCTTGGATTGAGAAGCTTATCCTCTAATTACATCTTTTTCAAATAATCAGACACATGTCAGTGAACGACGGCAAAATACATTCGAGAAGAGCATTATTGGGCACTTTGGGTATCACGGCCTTATCTGCAGCCACCACATCGACAGTAGCAGGCGGCACATTTTCGCCGCCTGTCAGAGAGGCTGCCGTAAAGACGGCCCCTTCCTTTTCTGTACTCGCCGGAGATACAACGCTGCAAGCCGGCATGTACGTAGAGACAATGGGTTATTATCGTGCAGGCGATGGGGGAGGTGCCGGATATGAAATTATCAAAACAGCTGAAAAAAGCGGAGACGAGCCAGTCGCCAAAGGGCTTTTTGCCCGTATTCTCCCAGGCGGTTATGTGAATTACAGGATGTTTGGTGCTAAAAGTGACGCAAAATCGGATGACGGAGTCGCCATTAAAAAAGCGCATGTATACGCCAACGAGACAGGGCTTCCTGTGCTCAACCTGTCGGGAGAGTTCTGGCTGAAGGAAACGAAATTGATTCCGATTCAGACCAATGTAACCTGGGGCAATACCGTCTTCCACATAGAGGAGTCGTTAAATAGCCCCCGGCAGACGCATTTTGAAGTGCTCCCGCGTCAGAAGCCTCTGGAGGTTACCCTGTCACCTGACATGAAATCTTCCTTTATTGAGAAGCTCAAGCCTGGGACGAAGTTTATACCGGAGCTGGCTGAATACAGGAACTGCCTGATCATAGTAAAAGATGAAAACGACAGGATTGGCGCAAGATTTGGACCCGATCACAACCCAAGAGGCTGGGCCAGGGAGGAATTCTTCTATGTCGAAGAGCATGGCCGGATTATTGGCGACCTCGCGTGGACTTTCAGCGATTATACAAATCTGACAGCTTATCCCTGTGATGAGGGGTACCTCGTCATCGACGGAGGGACCTTTCTGATGTCCGGCAATAACCCCGGAGTGATCGGAGGACCTTATCATCAGGAGGGAATCACCACACGGAGAAGCCGCACGATTGTCAGAAACCAGTGGGTCGGTCTCGAAAAGGGCGCCAGAGATGTTTCCATGACTCCGCGCGGCGGTTTTTATACCTTCAGCTGCGTTTTTGATATTCTTCTGGAGAATATCAGGTTGATTCCCTGGGAAAAGGACAGAGCGGGCAGCGAACAGGATCTCAAAGCCGGGACTTACGGCATTGGAGGGTCGCGTGTACTTTGTGGTACCTTCCGAAATATTACAGCCGAAGGGAGTCCTGTACATTGGGGTGTATTTGGAACCAACCTTTATAAGAATTTCTGCATTGATAGCTGCCGTCTTAACCGTGTGGACGTACATTTCCATGGATGGAACATCACGATAAAGGACAGTGAAATCGGACAGAAGGGGCTGACGCTCACGGGAGGCGGAAGTCTGGTGATTGAGAATACACGTGTCTACAACAATCAGTTCCTCATTTTCAGACGGGATTACGGAGCGAGATGGGATGGCCCGATTCGAATTGTGAACAGCAGCGTAGTATTGCAGACAGGTTCCGCTGCAGCCATCATTTCCATGGTGCCCGGTGATTTCAATTACAAGTATCCGGTGGTGTTCGGACAGCAGATTACCGTAAGAGATTTTGTATTTGTTTCCGCTCCATCATGGAACGATGCCAAATACACCATGATTCTTTTGCCGAAATTTTCCAGGTCATCTGAAGGAGGAGGGCGGCTCGTTTTTCCACAGCGTATGGAGTTCAGCCATATTTCGGTGCAGGGGCGTGAAAGAGGCCTTCAACTGATCGATCTGCCGGATGTGTCTTCTTACTACATTCCGAACAGAAAGGGTGGACTGGTTAATGAATTGGTGAGGACCAATTGCGCTCTTCATTTTGAAAACATTCCACTCGATGATGATCCACAGGTCCCTAATTTGCGACTTCACCTGCCTAAACCCTATGAAGATGAACACGCGCTGTATCCATTGGTTAATATTGTAAACTGCGACAATCTTAACGCTGTGTTAGGAGACATTCAGGCAGTAATCTGTATCAGCGGATCTACTATTGGACAGTTTACTGCGGGAAAAGACAAGGGTTTCAGGGGGACAGTTCTTTTTGAAAATTGCAGGTTTCGTGCCCGGGTCTCCGGTCAGAGTAACGAGGTTTTCTACAAGATTCAATCAAAAACCGGGGTGAGCTTCAGTAATTGTGAAGTCAATCTTCCCTCGCAGCAAGACCAATCTTTCCCGGAACGATTGGATACGGTTGATTTCTTGAAAATCAACAAGCTTCTCCGTCACAATCATATAAATACACGCTTGGGTCCGGACGTATCTGCCTACCTGGCAAGTAAACAAATCAAGCTTAGGAAGGAATTTATCCTGATGCTGAAGAGTCACCACGAGCTGGAAGAAGAGAATATCTAACCTGGTCATCGCAGGAGTCATTTCGAACGGAACGAAGTGAAGCTGAGAAATCTCCTACTGTTTATGCAACGTGCTACATGTCCTTCGACGTGCTCTGTCCTTCGACGGGCTCTGTCCTTCGACGGGCTCAGGAGGACACGGGAGCTGTCGCAGTCATCGGTCCGTCACGTACAGTGGGTGTCACACTGAGCGCGGAGCAGTCGAAGTGTGTGGGGTTAATTTGTTGATAATTAATGGAATATGGGCCTTTTTGCAGTCCTTCGACAAGCTCAGGCGGTCCGCCGATGCGGGGACAGCTTCGACAAGCTCTGTCCTTCGACGGGCTCAGGAGGACATGGGAAATGCTCAGTTCTTCGACGGGCTCAGGATGACAGGGGAGCCGTCGCAATCATTACCGGGAGTCATCTATTATATGTACAGTACTTCAGATGGGTATTCCAAACAATGTAGATGGCAAGGTGTTGCTTGCGAATCAGAGACAAAATATTTACCTTTGAAATTCATCAGATGATATGATGTTTAAAGAACATTAAAAAGTATCCAAACAAACCTCAACCTGTATGCCTGAGCGCACGATCATTCAGAAGAAATCCCTGGCAGACAAAGTGGCCGATCGGTTGCGTAAGGAAATACAAGCCGGGAAGTTCGGTTTGATGGAGAAATTACCGACAGAAACGCAGCTGATGCAAAAATATGGTGTAGGGCGTTCGTCAATCCGTGAGGCGATCCGGATATTGGCTAATGTCGGACTTCTCAGCGTGCAGCAAGGGGTTGGCACCTTCGTCAAGGCGCTGAATCCTCCCACCGAGCCTATGGATCAGCGCCTTAAGCGAGCAAATATATACGAGCTGGATGAGGTGCGAAAACTACTCGAGTTAAAGATTGCAGAGAAGGCCGCCATGATGAGGACAGAGGAAGATATTTTGCAGATCGAACACTTTCTCAGAGAAAGACAGCGCAGCGGGCTATGTGGCGAGCTCGAAAAATGTATAGAAGCCGATGTGAATTTTCATACAGCTATCGCAAAGGCCTCCCACAACGAAATTCTTTTTGATCTATATAAATCGGTTTCGGTGCATCTGCAAAATTGGTTTCAAAGCATATTTACAGATACAGGCTCCTTCGTCAGTTCTCAATATCTCCACGAAAAGCTGCTGAAACATATCGTTGCGGGGGAACCTAAAAAAGCCTGGAATACAGCTTCGAAAATACTGGATCACTAGGAAAAAAATTTATCAACATTCATCAGATGATCTGACTTTTAATCATGGAAAACAAAATACCTGAAATCACTCTGACGCCGCAGTTCGTACAACAAAAAACCGCCTATTCAATTCTGTTCACAATCAGTTTTGCTCATTTGCTCAACGATTTGATGCAGTCGGTTATCCCGGCTATTTACCCCATTATCAAAGATGAATTTGGATTTTCTTATATGCAGATCGGGATCATTACGCTCACTTTCCAGCTTACTGCTTCTATACTACAGCCCTTCGTCGGACTCTATACAGACAAGCACCCCAAGCCTTTTTCTCTTGCGGCGGCGATGGTATTTACGCTGCTGGGGATAGTCGTTTTGTCCATGGCTTCGAACTTTGGTTGGTTCCTTCTGGCTGTAGGTCTGATAGGCCTCGGTTCATCCGTCTTTCATCCGGAGTCATCCAGGGTTGCCTATCTGGCCTCGGGTGGTAAGAGAGGATTGGCACAGTCTATTTTTCAATTGGGAGGGAATGCAGGAACTGCGATGGGGCCGCTCCTTGCTGCCTTGATTGTGATTCCTTACGGACAGTTTTATATGATTTGGTTTGGTATGGCAGCAGTCCTGGGAATGGGTATTTTGCTAAAAATCGGTCAATGGTATCAGCAACAATTAGCCGCCAGGGTTTCACAGCAGGCATCTGCTTTTGCTGAACAGGCGTCGCGTCTTTCGCGTACGCGGATTGTGGTGTCGCTGGGCATTTTGTTGGTCCTGATTTTCTCCAAGTACTTTTACATGGCCGGTATGACCAATTATCTTACTTTCTTCCTGATTGATAAATTTAATGTCACCGTACAGCAGTCTCAGCTGTATCTGTTTGTATTTCTGGCAGCAGTCGCTATAGGCACTATTCTTGGCGGGCCGCTGGGCGATCGATTCGGACGAAAGTATATCATCTGGATTTCAATATTGGGTGCGGCACCCTTCACCCTGTTGCTTCCGTATCTGGATTTGTTCTGGACGGTGACCCTGTCGGTTATCATAGGGATTATCATTTCCTCGGCCTTCTCCGCCATTCTGGTTTATGCCACGGAGCTGGTTCCGGGCAAGGTGGGTATGATTGCCGGCTTGTTTTTCGGATTTGCTTTCGGGATAGCAGGCCTGGGTTCCGCGGCTCTGGGCTGGCTGGCGGATGAAACGAGTATTGGCTATGTGTTCAGGATATGTGCTTACTTGCCGCTGATCGGTATTATTACTGTATTTCTTCCCAATATTGAGCGCAAGCCAGGAAAAATCAGCTAGTGGAGAAAGAGGTGCAGGAAATCGTTACAATTTCAGCTGTACCGTCATGTAGAATCCCCGCCCGTCGGAGGGCAAAATCCCCGGGCCGGGATAACCGGTGGCTCTGCGTGTGAAGTACATCTCGTTCAGGAGGTTATTGACACTCCCCTCCAGGCGTATTTTTTTGATTTCATAAGAAAGGCTGAGATCCATAATCCGGTAAGCAGGGATCAGGCCTACTACAGAGGAGATGCCACCATCTTTCGCGTTGGTGGCATCTGAAAACTGATCGGATAAATAAGTCAACTGGATGGATCCTTTCAGTTTTCTGTAGCCAAGTCGTAGCCCTGTCTTTAGATTGATAGCAGGTACAAATTCCACCTGGTTTCCTTCTATACCTGTCAGCTTGCTTGTTTTATATTCAGAACTGATGAAGGCTACATTGGCAAACACCACGGAGCTGAGATCCCTTCCTTCCCTGTAAATCAGTCTAATCACGTCCGTTTCGGCATAGGATTCCAATCCCACGATCACTGCCTGCCCCATGTTTCCCCGCAGACGAAG
Source organism: uncultured Cytophagales bacterium (assembly GCA_964488435.1). Lineage (GTDB taxonomy): Bacteria > Bacteroidota > Bacteroidia > Cytophagales > Spirosomataceae > JBEBSO01. Next base: position 6,555 of record CAZAVR010000015.1, read on the forward strand.
CACACGGTTGGCTTCGTCTGAGAATTGAATTTCACCTATCCGGTTGTTGTAATTCAAGTAGAAGAGACTGACGTCATAATTGTAATGTGAGGTTTGATTACTTCGAACACCCAGGTCAAGTGAGAAGCCGCTTTCGTCTTTCATGTCAGGATCAATGACAGACGACGGGTTCGATATCCGCATGTCGCTGAAGGTAATGGACCTGTAGTTTTGGGATAAATTTCCATAAATTTCAATCTTTTCAACAGGCTTGTATCCGATTCCGACGCCAGCCAGCAAAAATTGTCTTCGATTCAGACGCGCTTCGTGCGTTCGGGAAATGTCGATAATATTTCCGGCGAGGTCGCGGAAAATAGTGCCGTAATATCCGTCGGCCCTTGTACTGATGTATTCATAGCGTAACCCGGGTGTAACGGATAATTTTTCGGTGATATAAAATATGTTTTCTGCAAAAATGGAGGCATTGCGATTAGGGAAGCGATAATCGTATGTGATGAATCTTTCCGGTTCTACAAACTTAAAATCGGCGGCCTTTCCGGTACTGCCTATTCCCTGGAGACTGTGGTTGAATCCTGTGTAGTAACGTGCGCCGGTAAGCAACACGGATGGTTTTTTGAGCACAGCATAACGTTTCAGGTACCTCAGTTCGGCTCCCCAGTTGGTGAAATCTCCCTTGATCAGATCGCGCTCACTGTTGTCGTCGACAGTGGCCACACGATTCGGGCGAAAACCCACCGAGTAGCGATGGGCAAGCAGACCAAATACTCTCAGATTTACATCTTCGGAAGGATTTATTTTGTGATCCAGGTGTAAAGCCGCCATATTCCAGCTCACATCAAACCAATTGCGCTCCCGGTTGGTCTGCCGCGGATTTTGAGCAAACATAGCATCGGAGAGCCCTCCAGGTTGTTTGGCCAGGTAATCCATGTGCGTGAGGTCGACACCGATCTTTGTTTTTTCAGAGATCTGATAATCGACGTCAGTGTAAAACGTAAAACTGTTAAAGTGTGAGTTGGCGCGCCAGCCGTCTGATCTTTTATATTGGAAGAAGGTGTAATGACTGACTTTTCCGATTGTTCCGCTGACACTCGTGAAAGCATTGTAAAATCCGTAGGAGCCAACGCTCTGCCTTGCGACAAATTCTGCCTTCCTGTCTGTGACCGGCTTTTTCATCTGAAAGTTAATCAGCCCCCCAAACTGGGTTCCATACTGAAGGGAAGCGGCACCGCGTACGATCTGAATGCGTCCTATTCCTTCCGCAGGTGGGGTGTAATAGCTTTCAGGGTAGCCCAGTGCGTCCGCGCTGATGTCGTGACTATTTTGCCGGACATTGAAATTAGAGGTGCGGTTGGGATCCAGCCCTCTGCCTCCTATACTCAATTGAAGTCCGCCTCCGTCATTTTCCCAGATGTTTAAGCCGGCTACCCGGGAGTAGATTTGGCGGGCATTGTTGGTGGACAGATTGGCTACCAGTTGTTCCGGTGTGATCACCTCGGACTTTTTTCCTTCGTAAATCCCCATGTTTTCAACGGAGCGAAGTTTCGAAAAGCCAAAATCTGTTTTGTTCTCACTGATCACTACCTCGTCCAGTGTGAGACTTCTTGGTGAAAGATAAAGAATGACCTCTACTTGTTCTTTATCCACAATAACCGTATCCGTCAGAGGTCTGAAGTCTTCTGAAAGTACCTGTAAGACATGACGTCCGGGCCTGAGAGAGGTGAAACGGAATCTCCCGTTTTTGTCGGTTACCTGTCTGCTTTTACCGCGGAGATGCACTTCAGAGGCGGGGACGACCGAGCTGTCTTTTGAAGACAAAAGGATCCCGCTGATCTGGTGCTGAGCGAAGCAGCCCATGCAACGGAGGATAATAATCAATGTGAGGAAAATCTTTAATCTCATTTTTTAAAGCAGGAAGCAGCGGCGAGCCTGTTTATTTGGAGTCTTGTCGTCTGAAAGTCGCCTGGCATCCTCTGTTTATTGTTGATAGTTTAGTGTATTTTCTAATGATGAGGCAAAATCCAACTTTTGTGATGAAACGAGTCATGTACTTTCGAAAGGTCGGTCCTGGGGTCCACAAGGGGTTTGCCTAACCTGCCATTCAGCGCTACATAAGCGTCTACATACACGCGTGGATCTTTGAAGCCGCGCTTCTTATAGTAATTATGCAATACATGCGCGTAGTGAATCATCATATCCGGCTGAGTAGACATCATCTTCTCCTGCAGTGGACTGAGGAAGTCGCTGTTATTGACCAGTTGCCTGTTTCCTTCACGGTCTTCAACCAGGAATTGTGCGTAGCCGGCTTTTTCCATCAGCATGACCCTCCATGAAAACCGATATCCTTGTTCTGTCCAGAAAAGTTCACCGGGGTAAAGAAGATAGCGGAACGGAAACAACAATTGAAACAGAAAGAAAACTGCAAATAGGGTGGGTATGATGATCTGTCCGGACTTTGAAAACCGGAATACCTTTTCGGTTTGGATGAATTCTGATGGAAGCTTAGCAAGCTGGACTATTTTTTTTATCAGATTCAGATGGAACTCCGGAGAAAAAAATAGGGTGGCCGTAAGGATCATGACGTAAGGGAACATACCGATCGGAAAAAGCAGAGCAGTGAGCCCATGGAATACAATGACAGTGAAATAGGCAAAAATCCTGGTAGGCGGATACAGAAGGAAGAATACAATCCCCAGATCATACAGGCACCCGAGCCAGCTGAATACAAAGGGCGTCCATTTATAGTTGAACAGAAAGCCAATCAGGGGCAGGTCGTTTTTGGCGGGCAGCCAGATTTTGAGCGGCATGGCTTCCAGAAGCCAGTCGGTATTTATCTTGGCTATTCCTGCAAAGAAATAGACGATAAACACCATGAGCTTCAGAGCATCCGTGCACCACAACGGAATCCTATGGGCCCCCATCTCTTTATTACGCCATGCATCGACAGAAAAGAAGACATGAGCCGGGAGAAAAATCATCATCAACGCTATCAGGCTGATAAAATAGTAATGGTTGAGGTAATTGCTTTTGTCGATGAGTTCAATGTAGGTGAAGCACAAGAACAGGAGTATCGAAGCCAAGCGGTAAAACAGCCCGAGCGTGACGAATAATCCGGCCAGTATGCCTATGCCAAACAAGACATAGGTATACTGGCCCGGAGTTTTGACAAATTCAAACCCGTAATAAGGAAAATATACCTGTGGCCTGACATACAAATCATCAATCCAGCCTTTGCTCCAGAACCGGATCATTCCCAGGGAAACCATCAGGCCGAATATGATACGGAAGACGCTCAGAGGAGCTGCTGAAGAATTCTTTTGAAAATAGGCAAGCATATTGAATGACTAAACTAATCCCCGTCGTTATCGGTATAAGTAATGGTGATACTCATGGCCGAGGTCATGTCTACTTTGAGTATCCTGACCATTTTCTGAAGTTCGTTATAGGTATCTTTCATGGCCTGGTTATTTGAAAGTACCTGTTGATATAGGTCAGGGCCGAGTGCATCGATTTTTGATTTCCCGGCAGTAAACTGCGTATTGATGATTTCGCTAAGCAATTTTCCGCTCAGGTTGTCTTTGGCTTCCAGGGAGTTGAGGTATGATTTAAGTGAAGGTCCTTCTGTTCCGGTTTTTACGTTCTTGCCGTTGAAGAAGTCAACTGCAGCCTGGTGCGCAGTCTGCGCGAGTGTCTTGGCCAGCGTCCGGCTGTAAACCGCTTCCACTCTGTCCGCAGATACGGTTCCATTGAGCATAGCTCCCGATGGGATACCGAATTTCCCGGAACGAATATACCTCTCATAATGCAGCACGAAACCGTTTACTAACTCGCCGGTAGGTGAGCCGATATCGGTGCCGGTTTTATTTGTGAATTCCGCGTAATAGGTGCCTTTCCAGTCAGCGCTTACTTTTGTCAGAAGTGATTCCATGTGGGCGATGATCCTTTTGACAAAGGCAATTCTTTTGGGTCCCTCAGTGGGTACTGTATACCAGGAAACGATTTCTGAATCCGTTGTGCCGACGCCATTCAGAAGATAGTCCAGGGCCGGAAATCCTTGTTTGTCATAGGCTGAGCTTACTTCTATATTTTCAGATGGATTGTTGATGTACGTGTTGATTCCCTGCACGGAGGCAGGGTAAATATTGAAGTAATTTCTCATGGCTGTGCGAGCGCCCGGACCAAAATCGAAAAGCTCCACTTTTTGCCATTCGATATAGGCTTCTTTCCAGGCGAGTCGGAAATCGGCCAGTGTGGCAGGTCCGGGTTGGGAAGTGAAGGCGAGTGATTTGGCCGACATCAGATCAAATTTTACCTTGAAGTCAGCGTATGCCGGGATCACGATGTTGTCGGCGATGTGCGTGAGTACAGCCTTGCGGTCCTTGTTAAGATCGGGATCCGGATCACCTTTGCTGCCTTCCTTTGCACATGCCGATATCAGAAAGCAGATGAAAAAACAAATGCCGGTTTTTTTTAATAGTCCTGTCATCTTCACCAAAATAATGGCCAAACAGGGGTAAGTCTGACTATCCCTGTTTGGCTTGAAGTATTTATTGAATTTGTTCTTTTACAGCTTGAACTTCAGCTTGATTGTGTCGTATGCGGCGGCAGTTTTGGCGGGAGTGAGGTCCCAGTAGCCGTTCGCCGATCCGATGAGCGCAAGGAGTATGTCGTCGGAGAATTTGGCATTTGCACCATTTACGTTACAAAACCTCAGAGAGTAAATGAAGCCAAGACCTTCTCCCAGGGAGTGTGCCTTTTCAGCATCGGTTCCTGTATTGGCTTTGGTCAGATAGCCCAATGCCGAAGCTGCCATAGCTTTTTCGAAAGAAGCCTTTATAAAATCTGCCTGTATTTTTAACTCCGCTTTGTCATTGTTGACGATGGCTGCCCGTCCCTTCAGGAACGCGGGATATACTTTACTGAAATCGGTTCGGTTGTATTCCCACAAATAGGAACCCAGTCCGAATTCTGATGAGCCTCTTGCGGCTTCCGTAGCGCCCAGATGGAATACCTGGTTGAGCGTAAGCAAACCGTAGGCTTCGTCCCAGTTTTGCTCAAGTTGGGTGTATTTTTTACCTGTCACCAGCTTGGAATTGTCGGCGTCCAGGCCCTTGGTTAGGAGCACGTTGGCAATGTAGTCATACTGGAGAGCACCGATGAGTGATTTCTGGATGACCTGAACCGTTTCAATTCCTTTGGCATCTACAAGGCGGGTGCCGAGTTTTCCTGCTTTGCCCTTGCTGGCAACGGAGGCAACGGATTTGCTGGCTTCAGCTATTTCTGTAAAAAGTGTTTCGAAAGTCTTCCGGGCTACTTCCGCATCGGTTGCAGACCATGAGGAAGCGACAGTGTTGCGGAGTTGAACGCCTGACGTGTTCAGTTTTACACTGTCTACAAAAGCGTTGTTTGTATTGCTGAAAATGTTTTTCAGCGCAGCAGCATCAATAGCCCTGTTGCCGCTGATGGCACTACCTATCGTGGAGTTCAAAACCTGGAACATCTTGTTCCTGTTGTTGCCATTGCTCAGGTCTACCGTGCTCGTTCCCGTCTCATCTTTGAATGCGGAGCTGTAGGGTGTGGTAGGTGTCAGAGAGCTGTAGGCGATGGAAGCGCGTAAATTTGCCGGTGCCGGGTCTTTGTCATTGGCGCAGGAAGACACTCCTGCCGCTAACATGGCAGTGAGGATAAATTGAAATTTGTGGTTGATCTTTAACATTTTGTAATAGAGATTATTAATTAAATTTAGACCTATTTTAAATTGGTGGATAAAAAAATGATAATTGTCTTTATGATTCCCAGCGATAGCCTACACCGTAAATGGTTTTAAGCTGAGCCGTGCATCCGGCGTCGCTGATTTTTCTTTTTAAATTCTTTATATGTGCGTAGACGATATCTGCTTTGGTTGTGTGTGTGATCTCATCCCCTGATAGATGTTGTTCGATCCTGTCTTTTCTGATGACTCTGTCTTTTTGTCGCACAAAGAATACCAGTAGTTCGAATTCTTTGCGGGTGAGTTGGAGCGCGTGATCATTGACAAAAGCCACCTTGGCTTCAAGGTCAATTTTAAGCTCTCGGCTGGTAAGCAGCTTGCTGACTTCGGGATGAATCCTCCGCAAAAGCGAGAAAATCCTGGCTGCAAGTTCCGCGATTTCGATGTCAGAACTGAGGTAGTCGTCTGCCCCGTTATAGAGCGCCTTGATGCGGTTTTCAAGAGAGTTTTCGGAGGAGATCACAATAACACCAATGCCGGGATTAGCCTGTTTGATCTCGCTGATCAGTTGTTCCCGGAAAAAACTGTGAGAAAGTACTACACAATTATAAGTGGTCTTACTCATTTCCGTTTTTAGTTCCCCGGTGTCGGTCACTACCTGTATTTCATAGCCAGATTTTTCAAGGTAGCAGGTGAGATCGCTGCCAGTCTTATCGGGTGGAGTCAGGAACACAAGTTTCATGTTGCAAATGAAATACTGAATTCTGAATTTTTTCTAAATTAAACCAATTCCAAATAATAATATTGCGGAAGGTTCTCATCTTTGCAAATCGGATACATGTTCGGGAAATGACCTACGGCATTATAACAGGTTCCAAAACCTGTATTTTTAACACGAGCCGATTTTCCCGAATGACTTGTAAGACAGACATATTGGTGCTAAAATCTAAGAAAGTGAAACTTTTACTAGTCGAAGACGAACCTTTGCTGCTTGAGGAGATGGAGGCTTATCTCACTGAACAGGGCTATCTGTGTGAAAAGGCATCGACTTTTGAGCAGGGCCGCGAGAAGCTTCATCTTTACAGATATGATTTGATAGTGCTTGATATTACTTTGCCGGGAGGAAGCGGACTTATGCTGCTGCAGCTGCTGAAATCTGTGGATAATCATACGGGGGTACTTATTTTGTCTGCCAAAAACTCACTAACCGATAAGGTGACGGGGCTGGAAATGGGTGCGGATGATTACATTACTAAACCGTTCCACCTGGAAGAGCTCAACGCACGTATTTTTGCCCTGCTGAGGCGGCGGTCGTTCAATGGTGAGAACGAAATCCGCCTGAAGGACCTGGTCATCAATATGGTCCGGAGAAGTGTACATGTTCATACCGAAGCATTGTCTTTAACGAAAAAAGAGTACGAATTGCTTCTCTATTTTGTGATCAACAGAAATCGTGTCGTAAGCATTCAGTCCATTTCAGAACACCTCTGGGGCGATCACTATGACATGGCCGACAGTTACGATACCATATATGTACACACAAAAAACCTGCGGAAAAAGCTGGCGGCCCATTCCGACGCCGATTTTATTAAAACTGTACACGGAATGGGCTACAGATGGATTTATTAAATTTCAGCATAAGACAGGTCCATGAAACTGCTTCACAAAATCACAAGGGATTATCTGGTCGCATCGGTGTCGATACTGGTGATTACCGGTATGGCGCTGTTTGCTATGCTAAAGAAAGAAGTAGCTGATGAGATGGACGAGCAACTGATCTTACAGACAGAACAGCTCTTTGGAAATGCGGCTGCCGGTTACCTGGTGGACACCCCTTTCCTGAAAATTTCAAAGCTTACCCCCGGAGCGCCGAAGGGCCGCATGTTTGGGGATACCATGATTTTCGATCCCGTTCAGCAAGAGATTGAAGAATACCACTTTCTCCGCGAATCCCGTGTGGTTGGCGCGGATCGTTATGAGGTGTTAGCGATGACTTCTCATATCGGTTGGGACAGGTATTATCTGGCGATTATCTATATTTTTCTACTGGTGGCCGTGTTGCTGACTATCTGCGGTGTACTTATTAATTATCTGTCGAACAGAAAGATATGGGCATCTTTTTTTGCCAACATCAAGACCATACAAGACTTTTCTGTAAGTTCTGCTGACCCGCTGTCACTCAGGGAGTCCTCTATTTCAGAATTCAAGCAGCTGAATACGGCCTTGCAGGATTTGACAGCAAGAAGCCGGAAGGAGTACCTCGCTTTGCGGTCGTTTACTGAAAATGCCTCCCACGAAATCCAGACACCTGTCAGCATCATCCAGTCTAAACTTGACAGAATGAGTCAGGTCGATATAGATCTGACCATGTCTCATCTGATCCTGGATGCGAAATCGGGTGCCGACCGCCTGTCAAAGATGAGCAAAAGTCTGTTATTACTGGCCAAGCTGGATAACCAGGTGTTCGATAATTTACAGGAAATTGAAATGGATCAGATCATCAGGCATGAACTGTTAAATGTCGCTGATTTGTTTGCCGGCAAGCAGATAGTGGTGAAGGACGTCCTGGAGAGCACAAGAGTCGTGTCGGATACTTTTCTGGCCGAGACCCTGTGTCTAAATCTCTTGTCAAATGCTTTCAAATATACGCCTGTAAATGGAGAGGTGAATATAGTACTCAGTGAACGTGTGTTGACCGTGTCGAATACAGGTGTACAAACAGGGTTTCCGGCTGACCAGATATTTCAACGGTTTGCGAAAAACCCGGAACATATCCATGCGACAGGATTAGGTCTTTCTATTGTATGGGAGATTTGCCAGCTCAGTCGTTGGGATATAAGCTATGAATTTTCGGAGGGGTGGCACCGGTTTAAGGTGGAGTTGGGCGCCCATCGGTAAACTCAGGGACCACCCTTCGATCAGTCGGGTAGAGGAGAAGTGTTTCCGAGCGCAACCGGACTTGTTTAATGGCAAGGCCCATTTTAAAAGTTACGGAATTTTTCTGAGAAAAACAAGTTTTCAGGCTTTTTTTATTCATCGGCTATTTGCAAGGAGCCAAGGCAATGCAGGCTACTTCTTAAAAGCGAAAGATTTCAAAATAGCCTGTCCTGTGTCTGTATACTTTCCGGCTGCTGCCTGCTCGCATGTGAAAGTGATGATATAGGCTTTGTCGTTGATCACCCAGTAATACTGTTCAAAACGTAGCTTTAATGCCCCTTGCTCGCCCGTGTAAACCATTCTATGGTATTCTTCGGTACCGCTTTTTATTCCTCTGCTTTCAATTAAATTCGATTTGGTGATCATTGTTTTTAGCTGTCCTTCGGAAATATCCACGAACTTTTTCATGTCGATGTTAAAACCCGATAAGTTTTGGATGACCAGATTTACATTTTCTCTGAAAGTGTCTTTATCCGATTCAAGCGGTGAAAACAGAATGAAGGTCGTTCCCATTGTTCCACTTTGATCTACTTCCCATTTTTGAGGATACTTTACCGAGTAGTTGGTGCCGTCAAGGGATTTCCATCCGTTTGATTTGTTTAACGCACTGGCTTCATGGGCCTGACCTAGGCTGATGAAGGGGAGACAAAGCAGAAGAAAGATAAGTCTGATCATGTTTATTGATGGCTTACTTTTACTCGTGGTTTATTTCGTTTTCAGCCGCGTGCAATATATGCTTTAAACTGTCCTTGTCCAATAAAAAAAAGGACCTTTAAGGTTTTGAAAGGTAGGGGTAACAGGTGACAGTTTCTCTGCCGGGATTTACCCAGGGATGAAGAGAGTATTAATTGGTTTGAGCGCGTGTAACTTACTGCCGGATTGAATACTTTTGTAAAAAGCAAGGTGTCGCTTATTAAGTGGAGCTTTTCCCTTCGAGGCCGTTGCTTTGAGATTCTTCGTTCTTTCCTTGTCCTTAATTCAGAATAAAATGCGTCTCTTTTTCCTTAGCTTTTTAACCGTCTGCCTTTTTGGACTTCCCCTCCTGGCAGCAGAATATCATGTTGCCAATGCAGGGGAATTGAGCCAGCTGGTGTTGAAGCCGGGAGACCGGGTGGTTTTGAATCCGGGAGTCTGGAAGAACCAGCAGCTGAAATTTTCAGGAGTGGGTACAAAGGAGAAGCCTATCATTTTTTCAGCAAAAGCTCTTGGCGATGTTGTCCTTTCTGAGGGCATTACCGTGCTCATTGACGGGGCTTACCTGCAGGTCGAAAATCTGAAATTTCTGAATCCGGATGTGCAGCGAGGCATTATTGTTACTTTTTCGAAATCTTCAGAAAATTGCCGTTTTACAAACAATGTAATCGTCCAGGAGTCGGACTACAGCGTAGACAAGGCCCATTACTTTCATTGGATATCAATGTCCGGGCGCTACAACCGGATTGATCATTGCTATTTCAAAGGTAAGTCTAACCGCGGGTGCACCATCGCCGCAGAGGCAAGCCAGACGCCGGTGTACAACCGGATCGACCATAATTATTTTGATTTCAGGCCCGAACTCGGGGAAAACGGAGGAGAAACCGTGCGGATAGGTCTGTCCAGCACTTCTTTGTTTTCAGCCAGGATCACAGTGGAGGAAAATATTTTTAAGAACTGCGATGGCGAGGTGGAGATCATATCCAACAAATCCTGCGACAACATCATCAGAAACAATCTTTTTTATCATAGCAAAGGGACGATCACGCTGCGGCATGGGAAACGCGCCGTTGTGGAAGGGAATTATTTCATAGGTGACGGGAGTACGTCATTCGGCGGCATAAGGGTGACAGGGGAGGGACATCGTGTTTACAACAATTACTTTTATAAAATCGGCGGTAAAGGGCACTATGGTCCCATTTCCTTCCGTAACGCCTGGGAAAACTCCCCGCTTCACGGATATGACCAGGTCAAAGACTGCCTCGTCTATTCGAACACCTTTGTTGATTGCGAAACACCGTTTTACGTCGGGGTGGGGAAGGACGAGAAGTCTGTGGTGATACCGGTGGCCACTCAGGTGTTCAATAATGTTTTGTACGGAAACCGGAAAAGCCTGGAAGTGGTGGAACCCGACCATAGAATAGAATTTAAGAACAATCTGATCGGCCAAAATGCGACCGAGGACCATCCGGGTTTTGTGAAAGTCAGAATAGAATTGACCGGGAAGAGCGGCGTCGCCAATGTGAAGTTTGATTCAGACGTGGCTGTACTAAAGGTTCCCGGAGGAACTCCTGAACAAATCGGTGCGTCTAAACCTGATAAAATTCAGCTTGACGTATGGAAAGGCAGGAGCATCGGACCAAAAGGTTATGCGCTGGATACATCCTTTGGATTTTAGTCTGATTAGCCCATTAGAAATTCATCTGATTATGAAAAGATTATTCATCACATTATGTTTGCTGGTCTCTTCTTTTTTTGCGGTAGCGGAAAACACGTCGCCATTCCCTCTGAAACTCAGGGTAGCATCCTTTAATGTAGGCCATTTCAACCAGGGATTGGCCGGTGGGTTCCGGTTTATGGGCGGTCCCGGCTCGCAGAAAGCTGAGCGTTTGGGGATGGCCCGCAGACAGGCTGCAGCCTGGCGGCAGTGGATCAGCGAACAGAGCCTCGATATCATCGGCTTCCAGGAGTGGAATACCTATTTCGACACGGATAGCTCCCTGATGGCCCGGGAGGAGCTATTGACGCCGTTTTATAACTATGTCTACCAGGGGAAGGAGCACAAGTGGATTTTCAACGGCATCGCTACCAATTACAAACTGACCAATATCCGTTCCAAATACACATACGGAGATTATTATGCACTGATGGGAGATCTGAAGATAGGTAATAAACTCATTACAGTGATTTCAACCCATATTCCCTGGCAGAAAGACTGGCACGTCCCGGCATTGAAGGCCTTTATAGAGGATCTTAAGCAATTTGAGTACTTCATCTGTTTCGGTGACATGAATTCGTCCGATGCGGAACAGATGCAATTTCGCGAAGCCGGATTTAATATGGCCAACGGTGGTCACCAGGGATGGTTCGGTACGGCAGGCGGTACGTTACTCATGGAGGGGCGACAGGGTAGGGCTGATGTAAATATCGACAACATCGTGACGAGCAAAAATATAAAAATCATGAATGTATCTGCTCCACGCACCGGCGTGAACGACTTCGATCATTTGCCCATCCTGGCAGACGTGGTGATTACGGACTGAAAAAGAGGTGACATGGTACGTCTGCAGTGGCGTCTGAAGGCTCAGCTTGGGCGTAGTTTGCATTTACGCGTTTCTATATATCTTAAGGTGTAGTTTGTTGAATGTCAACTCCAGCCTGGATAGTACACATGACCCTTCGATAGACTCAGGGTGACACCGCTGGATCAAGGGGATGCACCTTTCGATAGACAGAGGGTGACACCCCTGGACTTAGGGTGGCCCTTCGATAAACTCAGGGTGACAGCGACGGACGCAGGGTGGCCCTTCGATAAACTCGGGGTGACATCAATGGATTCAGGGTGAGACCCTGAATCCATTGATAAGGGTGATATTTAGTTCACTGCCGGCAAGACAGTATAGTTTTTGGCATACTCCATCATCTGCTCGTAGAAAGAAGTAGGATACGAAAGTTTTACATCCGTTATTTTGTCTCCATCCATTACGGGAACCAGTTTGGGCTGGATAAATCCTTTATAGGGTTTGATGTTGAGCTTCGCGTACCGTTCTTTTACTTCTTTGTGAAGCACAGGATCGATTTGTGTACCATATTTTTCCACCAGATTTTTTCCGGATTCATAATCGCCTTCGGATTTGATGCGTTGGATTTCTCTCAGTAATTGTCCGAAGAGCGTCCGGAGCTTGTTATAATCATTTATTTTTACATAAGTTTTGCCGTCACGCTTCTCAAAAGATACGACATTATCGGGTTGTCCTTTTTCCAGCACCCAGCGCGCGATGAGCGCCCGGTTACGCATGTGTGCTTCCTCGATTTTTTTTCCGAGGTTGATTCTTACCAGTTGGGTGATCAGACCGTTCATCAAGTAAGCGTCATACTCCGCTTTCCCTACTTCCAGGGAGGGCATAACGCCGATTTCCACCAATTTAGGATCCATGATGTAATAAAGCGCAACCAGGTCTGCACGGCCTTCCTCCAGCGTGGATGCATAGTTTTTCAAGGTCTGATCCGGTGTACCCACTCCCGCGTTGATTTGTCCTGAGGCGTGCCCGATGCACTCGTGCATATCTGTATGCAAAGCACTGGCCAGGCTTCCGTGTTCCTTGATCCGTTTGATCACTTCCGCATTGACCGCAAATTCTTCCGGCATGCCGCTTCCCGAACTGCTGACTTCATAGCCATGTACAATGTTACCAAGTGATACCGACTTGGAACCATAATCTCTTCTCAACCAGTTGGAGTTCGGCAGGTTAATACCGATCGGTGTACTAGGTGCGGCATCCCCTGACTCCACCACGACGTTGATCACCTTCGCGTCGATTCCCTTTACTTCCTTTTTCTTATGGGCATCCATCAGGGGAGCATGGTCTTCAAACCATTGCGCCTGTTTGGCGATGGCTTCTATTCGTTTGCTGGATTCAAAATCTTTAATAGACACGATGGATTCAAAACTGCCTTTTTTGCCCAGCGGATCAGCATATACTTCTATAAAACCATTGGTGAAATCAATAACTGTCTGGGTGTTTTGTGTCCATGCGATGGCATATTCGTCCCATTTGTGAAGATCGCCGGTTTTGTAATACTCAATCAGCAACTGAAGCGCTTTCTTTTGTTGATCGTTTTCGGCAACTGGTACTGCTTTTTCCAACCAATAGATCATTTTATCAATAGCAGCGCCGTACATGCCACCGGACTTCCAAACCTTCTCGACAATCTGCCCGTTTTCTTTCATGAGTTTGCTGTTGAGTCCCCATTCAGGCTGTTTGTCGCCGCTTGGAAATTTGGAGAAAAATCCTTCGACTTCTTTCTGAGTAACGCCTTCATAAAAGTTGTTGGAGGAGTTGGCTATATGATCTATA
>CAZAVR010000016.1:0-3882 GCA_964488435.1 uncultured Cytophagales bacterium
TCCCAGCTTCATTTTCCTCTGAATAAGCGAGGTACTTCCCTGTTGGTGGGTAACCACCAGGCGTGCTGCTTCGGCCAGCAGGGTATCAAAGTCATCCGTATTGATCTCGGTCTGGCCGTCTCCGCCTTCATCGCCTTCAAATTCCGGCAATGCATAGGCTTCGTCATATCCTCTCTGGTTACCGATGTACTCACATACTTCTTCGATTTCGTTTGTGTCTATAAAAGGACACTGTAACCTGAGCAGATCCGAGTTGACAGAAAGCAACATATCCCCCGCTCCTACGAGCTGTTCGGCGCCTCCTGCGTCCAGGATGGTCCGGGAATCAATCCCCGACGAAACTTTAAACGACAGCCTCGCAGGAAAATTCGCTTTAATGAGTCCGGTGATGATCTTCACCGACGGTCGCTGTGTAGCCACTACAAGGTGAATCCCCACCGCACGTGCGAGCTGCGCAAGCCTGGCGATCGGTGTTTCCACTTCTTTTCCGGCTGTCATCATAAGGTCGGCAAGCTCGTCAATGACCAATACGATGTAGGGCAGGTACTTATGACCCTTCTGAGGATTTAACTTCCGCTGAACAAATTTTACATTGTATTCTTTGATATTTCTGACAGAAGCATCTTTTAGCAGATCATACCTGCTATCCATTTCGATACAAAGCGAATTGAGTGTATAGATTACCTTCTTCGTATCGGTAATAATGGCTTCGTCGGTATTCGGAAGCTTGGCCAGAAAGTGCCGCTCAAGTCTGTTAAAAAGTGTAAGTTCTACCTTCTTGGGGTCTACCAGTACAAACTTGAGCTGTGCAGGATGTTTTTTGTAAATCAAAGAAGCCAGTATCACGTTCAAACCCACTGACTTCCCCTGTCCGGTCGCACCTGCCATCAGAAGGTGAGGCATTTTGGTAAGATCGGCAATATATATTTCGTTGGAGATCGTCTTTCCCAATACAATGGGAAGCTCGTAATTGGCCTTCTGAAAGCGGTCACTCGCTAACACCGACCTCATAAACACAGTTTCTTTTTGCTTATTAGGCACTTCGATTCCGATGGTTCCCCTACCGGGCATAGGCGCGATGATCCTGATGCCCAAGGCAGCAAGACTCAGTGCTATGTCCTTTTCAAGGTTCTGAATTTTCGAAATACGGACGCCGGCTGCCGGAATGATTTCATAAAGCGTTACTGTAGGACCTATGGCCGCTTTTATTTTATCAATACTAATTCCGTAGCTCGCCAGGGTTTCGACGATGCGGTTCTTGTTGGATTCAAGCTCTTCATTGGATACCTTCTCCGTTTGATCCGCCCAGGCTTCAGCAAGCAGATCCAGCGTAGGATAACGGTACGTAGGCAAGTCCAGGGTGGGATCGTACTTTCCGAACTCTTTGACCAGCTGATCGCTCAGCTCGGGTTCTCCCTGTGCCGCGGTATGACTTGCCGAAAGTAGCGAGGTGGTCTCTGTCGAGTCAATTTCCAGCTGTATATCCATCACCCGCTCTTCTTCTACCGGACGGACTTCCTCCTCCATAAACAGCGGGACAGGTTCCGGAACCACAGGCGGTCGAAGCCGCAAGCCGGAGGTGGGGGCCACTTTAGAGGTTTCCTCCGCCTCTTCAAAATTATCCGGGACCACAGAAGGGGGCGTCACCTGATTTATGGAGGGAGATACGGGCTCTTCTTCCTCCTCATTTTCCTCCTCATCGTCTTCATAATCGTCGTTGCTCCGTTTTCTAAAACCGAAATCCGTCACACTGTAGAAGAAAACAAGGAACAGGAAAAATACAAATACAATCGGGATAATACTTCCCCATTTAAGAAAGCTGAACAGCCATGTATTTACCGCATAGCCAAAACCGCCTGAAAGGTAACTCAGGGTTTGTTCGGTCCCGCTCATCAACACGACATACCCCAAAACCAGACTCAGCCAAAGGGTATAGAACACCAGCTCTTTGGTACTTTTTCCAAGCGGCAGCAAATCAGACTTAAAGTAAAGTTTCCAACCTGCCAGAAACGGGACCACGGCCAGCACCAATGCCCCGATACCGAACCATCTGAACACGAATATATGCGCCGTAAGTGCGCCGAAATACCCGAAAAAATTCTCTGACTCAAATCCGGCTTCCTGAATGCCCTGCCGGCGAGCGGTATCAAGTGTGCTTTGATCCCCGTTGCCTGTAAACAGATAGGAGATAAAAGCCACTTCCAGGAAAAGTCCCACCAGCATAAAGAACAGCCCCCAGGCAAGCGCAGATTTAGGTCCAAAAAAAAGACCATTCCAATTGTAGGAAACCTTCTCCTTCGGCTCCTGCTCCTTTCTTTCTTTCCCCTTGTAACGATTCTCCCTAGGTGTCCTTTCTGCCATGATCAGGTGTTTGCAATCAATCCTTTACAAATTTTAGCGGCCATTGCGGGCCCTTCATAAATAAAACCGGAATATACCTGCACAAGAGAAGCCCCTGCCTGAATTTTATTCAGTGCATCAGCAGGAGTAGCTATTCCGCCAACTCCTATCACCGGAAACGCATGGTTTGATTTCTCACAAAGATAACGGATTACTTCTGTTGACCTGTATGTCAACGGTTTCCCGCTCAATCCTCCGGCACCTATTTTCTCAACTTCCGCAGGCGGTGTCTGAAGCCCTGAACGATCAATTGTCGTGTTGGTTGCTATCACGCCGGCAATACCCGTGGAAAGCACGATCTCAATGATATCATCCAACTGACTATCGGTCACATCCGGAGCTATCTTGAGAAAGATCGGCTTAGGTTTTGGCTTTTTATTATTCCTGATCTGAAGCTCGTTCAACAAGCGGGTGAGCGGCTCTTTCTCCTGCAATTCTCTCAAACCAGGCGTATTGGGAGAGCTGACATTCACGACAAAATAATCCACAACGTCGTACAGTTCGTAAAAGCAATCGATATAATCTTCGACGGCATTTTCGTTGGGCGTCAGCTTGTTCTTGCCAATGTTACCCCCTACCAGTATATCCGATTTTCTCTGCTTAAGCTTGGCGGCTGCCACGGCAGCGCCTTTGTTATTAAAGCCCATTCGGTTGATCAAAGCGCTGTCCTTCTTCAGACGGAAAAGCCTCGGCTTATCATTACCCGGCTGCGGGCGCGGGGTCACCGTACCGATCTCCACATAACCAAACCCAAGCGCTGACATGATGTCAACCATTTCTGCATTCTTATCAAAGCCTGCAGCCATTCCCACCGGATTCCTGAAAGTAAGCCCGGCCACTTCCCGTACCAGCGAGGGATGTTCCACCACAAACAGTTTCCTGAAAAGTGCAGGGAAAACCGGCATACGGAAAAGCCATTTCAGAAGTCCGCATATAAAATGGTGTACTTTCTCTGCATCAAACCTGAAGAGTATGGGAAGTAAGATATATTTATACATTTATTATTCGGGGGACTTTGGATAGTTATCCTGATTTTTTTTTACGCTTTATAAAAAACCAAACTGTAGCCGGCTAATCTATTTTTTTTATTGAGGCTGAATTGATGCAATAACGCAGGCCCGTTGGCGGAGGTCCATCAGGGAAAACGTGCCCGAGGTGACCATCACATACGTTACAAATCACTTCCACCCTAACCATTCCATGACTCGAATCGCCCACATAAGCAATGACATTGGGCGCCAAAGGACTGGTGAAACTTGGCCATCCCGTCCCCGATTCGAATTTGACTGACGAATCAAAGAGCGGTGTACCACAACATCTGCACGCATAAAGGCCCGGGTCGTGCCTTTCGCAATACTCGCCCGTAAAAGGCCTCTCGGTACCTTTTTCACGGGTGATATAATATTGTTCGGGCGTTAGTTCCTTTCTCCACTCTTCGTCGGTTTTCTCTACCCTGACGGGTGGTTCAGGAGTCCCGTTTTT
>CAZAVR010000016.1:3892-13731 GCA_964488435.1 uncultured Cytophagales bacterium
CAATGACATCCCTCCAATTCATAAGCCTTTCGTTTTCATATTATTAATTCAAAATGATTCCTACTTCCTCTTTCCCGGACCACAGGATATGCGCCAAGGTTGATATGCGATTCCCGAAGCTCTTCTACTCATGACTAAAGGATCTTCGATTCGTCACAGAAATATTTCCGGTGTATCAACTTTCCGGAATATAAACCAGGGAACTGAAAAAATCCTCCTGAAACATATCAATAGCCAGTTCCTGCAACTGTTGGGCAGTGGTTCCATTGATTTCGGCAAATATTTCAGAAAGAGAATCTACTCTGTCCGTGTCCAGCAGGCTTTTTCCCATCATTAGCATATAACTGAGATTGCTTTCTTCCGACATCGCCAACTGCCCCATGAGCTGAGATTTGATGTGGTGAAGCTGCATGCCCGTCAAAGGCTGCTGTTTGAGACGCGTCAGTTCTTTGTAAACGAGCGCTATGCTCCGTTCAAGATGCTTTTGCTCTGTGCCGAAATAAATACTAAAAAAGCCGGTATCCAGGTAAGGCGTGTAGTTGGCATCAATTGAATATACAAAACCATATTTTTCCCGCAAAGCCATATTGAACCTGGAATTCATACCCGGCCCCCCTAAGAGATTAACCAACATAAAAAAAGGCAGACGCCGTTCATCAGAAAGGGCATAGGAAGGGCGTCCCAAAGCACACTGTGCCTGGGTAAGCGAGCGCTCTACCTTCTGGTGCTCCGGTCGATAGCCCTCCGGGCTTTTGCGCTTCCGACTGGTCGTCCGGTGAGGAATCCCCGCAAGGTACTTGGAAGCAACCCGTACTACCTTCGAAAAGGGGAACCTGTTGACCGAAGAAAACACAATGCGCTCCGTATCAATATTATCTCCGATAAACTTCAGCAGGTCCTCCCGTTTGAAACCACTCACGGTCGCCACCTCTCCGAGAATATTCGTCCCGAGCGAATGGTCAGGAAAAAGGAGTTTATCGAATTCGTCCTGGATAGCATCTTCAGGAGAGTCAAGGTACATAGACATCTCTTCCAGAATCACGTTACGTTCCCGTTCGAGCTGCTTTTCGGGAAAGACGGAGTGAAAAGTGATGTCGCTTATAAAATCAACCGCCTTGTCAAAATGCTCATCAAGCACCGAAGCGTGAAAACAAACCTTCTCTTTGGTGGTATAGGCGTTGAGCTCCCCCCCCACGGTTTCCAAACCATTGATGATATGGTGAGAGCGCCTCTTTTCGGTACCTTTAAAAGCCATGTGCTCCCAAAAATGCGCCAAACCCTCCTGCGAAGGCAGTTCGTCCCGACTTCCTATATCCAGCATAATCCCGCAATGCGCAATGTTGGTAAAAGGCGCCTGCTTGTGAGCGATGCGGATGCCGTTGGGTAGCGTGTGTATTTGATATTCGTCCGCGATAATCCCGGCATTTTCGGCCGGAATGATGCGTTTTCGTATGTTACTTCTCCTCATTATAAAATCATTATCAGCGAAATACACCCCGCAGCCACCTAAGGCCACACCCATCCGCCGGTGCAGAACAAAGTACAAAATTAAACGATTTAAACGGAAACGGGCAAATCTTTACGGGCCATCGAAAAAGAAAATGAAAAAAATTAATCTACTATTTTGATAGAGTTAATCGTTTTCGTAAATTTGCCAACCAATTTACACTATATGGAACAACCTGTCGAAGAAATTGCGCCAACCAGACAGTCTTCTCTCAAACAACAGGAGAATCTGCTTTGGGTAGCGGTACCGGTTATTTTATTGACTTTACTTGTGCTGGCAGTGGCTGTTTTTGGTACTGCTTCTTACCAGAATATTGACATTGAAGCCATTTTGACCAGTGATTTCTTTTTCTACCTTCTGGTTGGTCTTGGTGCACAGATGGTGGATGGTGCGTTGGGAATGGCTTATGGTGTCACGTCCAATTCCTTTTTGCTTTCGCTTGGCGTACCTCCTGCTATCAGCAGTGCCAGCGTTCACGTGGCCGAAATGTTTACCACAGGAGCTTCAGCCATATCGCATTTCAAGTTTAAGAATATCAATAAAAAACTCTTTAAAACACTTTTGATTCCCGGGGCCATTGGCGCCATTGCAGGGGCCTATCTGCTCTCAGACTTTATAGACGGAGATGTATTCAAACCTTACATGGCTGCCTATATGGCTATTTTAGGTATCATCATCATTCGGAAAGGTATCCTCGGGCAGAAGAAAAAGAACAAAACCAAAAGAGTCGGCTGGCTGGCTGCTTTCGGTGGGTTCATGGACTCTATCGGCGGCGGAGGCTGGGGGCCTATCGTTACTTCCTCTTTGCTGGGACAGGGCCGTGACCCTCGCTACACCATCGGTTCGGTGAATGCGGCAGAGTTCGGGGTTACCTTTGCCAGCGGTATTACTTTTTTGATATTTACCGGGATCAGCAGCTGGCAGGTCGTGCTTGGTTTGATCGTAGGTGGGGTGCTCGCGGCGCCATTTGGGGCATTGCTCGTTAAGAAGGTGAAGCGTAAACCGCTTATGATTACGGTTGGCATACTCGTGATCGCACTCAGTATACGGACGATCTACTATTCTCTCTAACTCCCGCCGGCCCTCCCCCCACTTTTACGATACCCTTTGCCGGAAACTTTCAGGCTTAACCATGCTGAAAAATTCATGGGCGGGAATAACCGTTATCTTCTTGTCTTCGTAAACCAGCTCATCTTTGTCTGCAAGAGTAACTATGTAGCCTTCTGCCAGGTCAAAGAAAAACATGGCTTCCCGCAGTCCGGCTATTTCGCGTTGCTTATTGTCGTAATGAAGACCGTGGCATACCTGCACCGCCATTTCACACCTGTCCCCGTTGAACAGCACGAAATCACATTCTCTTTTCTCCCTGAAGTAATATATTTGTATGCCCTTGGAACGAAAAAAAATGTAGACTGCGTTTTCCAACAAACGGCCGTCATCAGACGTAAAGCTCAGTGAATTGGCCCTGACCAATCCTGTATCTATAGCATACACTTTCCGCGGATTTACTAACCTGCTTTTGAGCGACCAACTGAATTTTTGAAGAAAAAAAAGAAGATATGCATCCTCCATCCACCCGAGATAATCCATAATGGTATTGGCCGAGCCGGCATCGAACGTCTTTTTAAGCGCATTATAGGTGGTTTCTTTACCTATATTCGCAACCAGGTACAAGGCAACTTCCATCAGCATTTTTGTGTTCCTGATGCTGTAACGGATCGCGATGTCGCGCAATAAAATATCCTTAAAAAGGTTTTGTAAAACTTCATGACTTAAGGTTATCAGGAATTCAGGAAGGCCCCCTTTTTGAAGATAACCCGTAAACGTCTGCACACAATCCTCTTCTCCTGTATAAGCCATATATTCATGGTAAGAAAAAGGGAACAACTCGGTATTCAGATACCTGCCAGTTAATCGTGTACCCAGATCTTTACTAAGCAGAGAGGCGTTAGATCTTGTTATAAAAACCTTCTTCCCGCGATCCCGGAGTTGTCTCACATATATTTCCCACCCGGAAACATTCTGAATTTCATCAAAAAAGTAAGCCTCAGTATCGTCGGAAATGATTTCGTCAAGCTTAAGAAAATCTGAAACTTCAAAGCTTGTCAGCCTCGGATCCTCAAAGTTAAAATAGGCAATCGTGTCATATTCCGCCATGAGCTGACGTAGCAGTGTGCTCTTACCAGATCTTCTTATGCCCGAAATCACCTGGATAAAGTCATTGCAAAGCGACATTATTTCTCTTTGCTCCCTGCCTATGAAGTTGCCCGACAAGGGACGGATCCGTTGCTGCAAAGAATAGGCCTGTTCTATTTCGGCTTTAAGTAACATTTTTAATAGTTTATTTTACAAATATATAAATTTATATTTTAGTAAAATAAACTATTAACGCGTGGAGACACTAGTGCCATCTGTGACTTACGCAGGGCTAATAAGATCAGGTAAATACTAAGGCTGTGAAGTGAGAGAGCCGGTACTGTCGTCAGATAGGTAGAAGATGGTTTGGTTTACACTGACTTATTGGCAAGCTGTCCGCAGGCCGCATCAATGTCTTTGCCCCTGCTCCTGCGCACATTAACCACTACCCCTCTGTCCTCCAGAAATCCGGCAAAGCGCTTCAACCTGTCCGCACCGGCATTTTTGAAATCGGCTTCAGCGATGGGATTATACTCAATAATATTGACGCGGCCAGGCACTTTCCTCGTAAAATCCAGCAATTCCTTCGCGTCCTGAAGGGTATCATTAAAATTATCAAATACGATGTATTCGAAGGTAATCCGGTTGCCGGTTTTATTATAGAACGTATTCAGTGCCTCCGCCAGATTTTCAAGCGAGTTGGAAGCATTGATCGGCATGATCTGGTTGCGCTTCTCATCGTTGGCAGCATGAAGGGAGAGCGCCAGCCGAAACTTCACATCGTCTTCCGCAAGTCTGGTGATCATTTTGGCAATACCAGCCGTAGACAAAGTGATTCGTCGCGGAGACATGCCCAAACCCTGCGGCGAGGTAATGTGCTCAATCGACTTCATTACGTTGGCATAATTGAGAAGGGGCTCGCCCATACCCATATACACGATATTGGTGAGCGGACTGTTGTAATTTAGCTCTGCCTGCCTGGCAATTTCCACTACCTGGTCGTAAATCTCCCCCGGTTCAAGATTCCGCATGCGCTCCATGTAACCTGTCGCACAGAACTTACAAGTAAGCGAACAGCCTACCTGGCTGCTCACGCAGGCAGTCATGCGATCGTCGGCAGGGATGAGCACGCCCTCTACGAGGTTCCCGTCATCCAACCGAAACGCCGACTTAATGGTCCCGTCATGACTCTTTTGGAATTTGTCGGTAACCAGGGATTTGATGACGAAATGCTCCGTGAGAAGCTCCCTGGTCTTCAACGAAATATTGGTCATTTCGTCGAACGATCTGACCGATTTTTTCCATAGCCATTCATGAATCTGCCTGGCTCTGAAGCTCTGCTCCCCCTTGCCCTTGAGCCAGTCGCGGAGCTGATCTTCAGAGAACTTGCGTATGTCGGTCTTTATGGAAACAGAAGTCGTCACCCTACCAGATCCTTTGCTTCACGGTAAATCAGTGCTTCACGATCAGGCCCTGTAGAAATAAAACTCACGGGAAGGCCTAATTCGGATTCAATGTATTCCACATAAGCAGCCAGCTGATGAGGTATGTCCTCAAAGCTGTGTATGTCGTCCAAAGACTGTGCCCATCCTTCAAAATCCCTGTAAACGGGAACTACAGCGGTATCGCAGAGATCATGGGACAGGTGATCCGTCAGCGAACCGTCAGGCAATTGATAGTGCGTACAAACACGTATGGTGTCAAAGATGTTCAGCACATCTACTTTCATCATCACAAGCTGGGTGACCCCGTTGATCATGACAGCATATTTCAGCGCCGGCATATCCAGCCACCCTGTTCGTCTGGCGCGACCAGTGGTAGAACCGAACTCACGGCCCTCCTGCCTTATTCTCTCGCCCGTCTCCTCATGAAGCTCGGTAGGAAAAGGCCCGCTTCCCACACGGGTGCAATAGGCTTTGAAAATACCAAAAACCTCCCCAATCCTGCTGGGAGCAATACCCAGTCCGGTGCAGGCACCCGCTGTCATGGTGCTTGAGCTGGTCACGAACGGATACGACCCGAAATCAATGTCGAGCAATGATCCCTGAGCGCCCTCTGCCAGCACACTCTCGCCGTTTTCGAGGGCGTTATTAATCTGGTACTCACTATCTGTAAGTTCAAATTGCTTTATAAAGGCGATAGCATCGAAGAAATCTTTTTCCGCCTGCTCCAATTGAGCTGCATAGTCAAATTTATAGAAATCCAGGATTACCTTATGGGCATCTGCAAGCCTTCTGTATTTGGCTTCGAAAGCCGGTGACAAAATATCACCTACGCGCAGCCCCTGGCGGGCAATTTTATCCTGATAAGCGGGTCCGATTCCTTTGAGTGTGGAGCCGATTTTCGCGTCGCCCTTGGATTGTTCCAAAGCAGCATCAAGCAGACGGTGCGTAGGTACGATGACAGAGGCTTTTTTAGAAATAAAAAGATTGCTCTTCAGATCAAGCGAATACCGCTCAAGTGCCTCAATCTCTCTCCTGAAAATGATGGGATCCAGGACCACACCGTTTCCAATTATATTTTTAATATTTTCTCTGAAAATCCCCGACGGAATCTGGTGCAGCACATGCTTATTCCCGTCGAATTCGAGTGTGTGACCTGCATTCGGCCCTCCCTGGAACCTGGCTACTACATTATACCTGGGGGCCAGAATATCAACAATTTTACCTTTTCCCTCATCACCCCATTGAAGGCCGAGGAGTACATCCACTTTCATTTGTTTATTTTCTCAGTTTGAATTTTTAATGTCAGATCGAATTCACAGGAATAATCATACACGGTTCGAGTGCGCCGCTCCTGCTCATTTCTTCTGTATATATTACTTTTTGTTATGGTTGGAGGGCAGGCGCGGGCAAAAGCCGGGGGAGACGAGATCGCGATCTCTCTCCGGGCATGTCATGAAAGATTTTTTCATCTGTGTATCTGACTCCTCCCTGACCGTTGCACTTAGGCAGTCAAAGCCTCAGCCGGGCGATTTTCACAGTTATTCCGGTTACATCCTCCGTAAAAAATGAGCGAATGATGCGTAACATTAAAATGCAGCATGTCTCCCACCATCTTCTGAATATTCTGGAGGCGTGGATCACAGAATTCCATCACCTGGTGACACTCGGTACAGATCAGGTGATCGTGCTGTTTGGAACCATAGGCCTTTTCGTACTGAGCGAGGTTCTTGCCAAACTGGTGTTTGGTCACAAGATCACAGTCCACCAGCACGTCCAGTGTATTATAAACAGTCGCCCTGCTCACCCGATATTTTTTATTTTTCATACTGATATAGAGCTCATCTACATCAAAATGATCCTCGCGCGAATAAATTTCCTCGAGAATGGCATATCTTTCCGGTGTCTTCCTCAAGCCCTTACTTTCGATATACGAAGTGAGGATTTTACGAGCAGCATCCAAATTGGCTTTATTTGCTTGCGGCATAAAACAGTGCTTTTAAAATTAAACAACAAAATTCGGAAATTTTAAACAGAAATCATAGATATAGTTGAAAATCAACCGGCGGCAAAACGTTGCACCTGATAAACACCGTCTACGCTTTCGAGCTTGTGAATCAGTATATCCAGGTGACTGGTATCCTGCACGTAGATTCTGATATCTCCTTCGAAGACACCGTCCTTGGTGTCAATGGTAAGTCCTCTCATGTTGATATGCAGCTCATTGGAAATGATACGTGTGACGTCGTTGATCAGGCCGACGCGGTCTGTACCCGTAATTCTCAACCCGGCCAGAAAAGCCTCTTCTTTCTGAGACCGCCACTTTGCCTTGATGATGCGGTTGCCGTGTTTCGACATCAGCTCCGGTGCGTTCGGACAAGTGGTACGATGTATTTTAATTCCTTCGTTGATCGTCACAAACCCGAACACGTCATCGCCGGGTATCGGACTGCAGCACTGTGAAAGCTTATAGTCTACACGATCCATGTCCTCACCGATCAGTAAGGTATCACTGTCGGTTTTATCACCGTGCATTTTCTTCAGCGCGGTGGTCATGGACTTGGCATCCGCCACCTGCTCGGAACTGATCTTGTTCTTGCTTTCCCTTGCCTCCTTGTATCGCTTGAATTTTTTAAGCTCGTCTACCTGAATATACCCCTTCCCTATCCTGTAGAAGAAATCTGTGGGTGTTTTACAGTCGAAGAATGCGCGCAGCTGATTAAACATTTCATAGCTGGCTTCGAGTCCCAGCACTTTGAGCTTCTTTTCCACCAGCTGCTTGCCGTCGGTCTCATAGCGACGGCTTTCCTCCTTCAGGTATTCCCGGATACGGCTTCGGGCTTTGGTCGTCACCACGATACGCAACCAGTCCTCGTTCGGCTTTTGCTTGTTGGAAGTAATGATCTCTACCTGGTCTCCGTTTTTCAGAACGTAGCTGATAGGAACCAGCGCTCCCCCGATTTTCGCCGCCATGCAACGGGCGCCCACCTGCGAGTGGATATCAAATGCAAAGTCAAGCGCGGTAGCGCCACGCTGCAACACTTTCAAATCTCCCTTGGGGGTAAATACGAACACCTCTTCGGCAAAAAGGTTATTCCTGAATTCGTCAAGAAACTCGATGGCCGCTGTTTTGTCGGCATTGTTGTTCTCGAGCATCTCTCTGACCCGGCTGATCCATGTTTCAATATTTCCCCGGACATTGGTATCGTTTCCTTTGTATTTCCAGTGTGCTGCGTACCCCTTTTCCGCTATCTGTACCTCTACCCACTGCCCTGTCTTCGACATTACCGTAGAATGCAGAGACTGGTAGCCATTGGCGCGGGGTGTACTGATCCAGTCTTTCAGGCGATCCGGGTTGGGTTTGAAATGATCCGTCACGATGGAATAGGCCTGCCAGCACAGTGACTTCTCCCGCTCATACTCGGAGGGAGCTTCGAGAATGATCCTTATCGCAAACAAATCGTACACTTCCTCGAACGGCTTGTTCTGCTTGCGCATTTTATTCCATATCGAATAAATCGACTTGGGCCGTCCCTTGATGATATACTTCAGACCGGCCATATCCAGGTCTCTCACAATCGGATCGGTAAACCTGGAAATAAACTTATCCCGTGCGCTTTTTGTCTCCCTTAGTTTAAGCGCCACAGCCCGGTATTCCAATGGCTCGGCAAATTTGAGGTACAGGTCTTCCAGCTCGGACTTCATAGAATAGAGCCCCAGCCTGTGGGCGAGGGGCGCATATACATAAATCGTCTCCGAAGCTATTTTCAACTGCTTATCCCTGGGCATGCTGTCGAGGGTCCTCATATTATGCAGTCGGTCGGCAAGTTTAATCAGGATCACACGCACATCATCCGACAAAGTCAGCAGCATCTTCCTGAAGTTCTCGGCCTGCTGTGAGGACCCGTATTCAAACTTGCCCGATATTTTGGTAAGCCCGTCGATTATTTTGGCAACTTTGGGCCCGAACAACTTGTCGATCTGTTCGATGGTGGTATCTGTATCTTCGACCACGTCGTGCAACAAAGCAGAAACAATACCGGTCGTTCCCAAACCGATCTCCTCCACCACGATCTGAGCAACAGCCAGCGGGTGATATATATAAGGCTCTCCTGATCTCCGGCGCATTTCTTTATGCGCTTCCAGGGAGGTGTTAAAAGCTTTCTTAATCAGCTTGGCATCGTTCTCTTTCAGAAACGGCTTTGCCGTCCGCAACAACTTACGGTACTTCTTGAGAATAAGCTTCCGCTCCAGTTCGGTGTCAATTTCAATTACTTCCACGTGTTATCAATAGACTATATACTTCAATAATAACTATTTTTCGGCAAAATTTCAACTAAATAAAGAAACTTCACAGAAAATTTGTGCTCTAATAAATATTTTTCCATATCTTTGCAGTCCAATTCGACGAACCCAGAATAAAAAAGGGGTTAAATGCGGGCGTGGCGGAACTGGTAGACGTGCTAGACTTAGGATCTAGTGCCGCAAGGCGTGGGGGTTCGATTCCCTCCGCCCGTACAGGAGCAAAAATAAAGAGGCGACTCTTTTCGGAAATACTGCTCAATGAATCATCCGTTAAAGCCCTCAGGACTACACGTTTTGAGGGCTTTTTCCTTTGAAAAAGGCATTTGCCTCCATGTGTTAGATTACCATTAATAATAAAATACTAAACAAATAACAGCTGATGGAAGTTCTGTTAGAGAAAAGCTCCCCAACCCTGGCCTCGTTGAAAGTTACGCTGGGTAAAGATGATT
>CAZAVR010000016.1:13741-20218 GCA_964488435.1 uncultured Cytophagales bacterium
AAGACAATCAAGGACTATAGCAAAAGAGTGACTCTGAAAGGATTTCGTCCCGGGAAGGTACCAACGGAGGTCATCAACCGGATGTATGGCAAAAGCATCCTTGTGGAGGAGGTCAATCAGATTTTGAGCCAGGCTGTGACGGATTATATCCGTGAAAACAAGCTCCAGATCGTTGGCGATCCTATCCCTAATAAGGAACAGGCGGATACCATTGACTGGGATACTCAATCGGAATTTGAATTCAGCTACGACCTCGGGCTTGCTTCTGATTTTGAACTTGACTTCACCAAACTTCCGGCCATCTCCCGCTATACTATCGTTGCCGGAGAAAAAGAGCTGAACGAATCCATCGAAAACCTTAGTCAGCGCTTTGCCGAATCCATCAACCCTGAGGAATCTGCGGAAGGTGATATCCTATTCGGAGAACTCACCCAGGCCTCTTCCGGATTTTCTACCAAAACAGCTATTCCTACCAAGCAGGTTACCGCTGAAAATATCAGCAAATTCACCGGCCTCAGGAAAGGTGATACAGTTACCTTTGATATCCGCCAAACTTTAGCCGATGATGCCGCAATTGCACATGTAACGGGCAAAAAGAAGACAGAAACAGATGAAATACAGGGTGAGTTTACGCTTACCGTTGAGGATATCACAAGATCCGCTCCTGCTTCGCTTAACCAGGAGTTCTTCGATAAAGTTCTGGGGCCGGGTGCCGCCGCCGACGAAGAAACTTTTAAAACAAAACTCACTGAAATTATCCAGGGCAATTACCAGCGTGAATCTGAAGCTAAGCTGAGGTTTGACGTTGAAAAATCACTATTGGACGCTGTGGATATCGCCGTGCCCGAAGATTTCCTTAAGGATTGGCTGGAGCGTATCAATGAGGGCAAGTTTACCCGCGAGCAAATAGAAGAAGAGTATCCGCAATTTGAAAGATCTCTTAAACTCAGCCTCATCCGCAACAGGGCAGCTGATGTGTTTGGCGTGAAAGTAGAGCAGCAGGAGATATTGGATTTTACAAGGGCCATGGTTCTGGAGCAATTCGGAATTTATGGAAACGACGAAGGGATGGGAGATACCATCGACAAAATTGTACAGGGCTACCTTGCCGACAAAGAGCGTGACAATTACGCCAACGTTTTCAATCAGGTTTTTGACAACAAAGTACTCGAAGTGGTGAAGCAGCAGATTACCACTGAGGAAAAATCTGTAGACGTAAGCGAATTCGAAAAAATCGTAAAGGGAGAGTAATCTTAAAGCTCTACCCGCAAACGCACTGACGATCAGGCGTACATACCAAAGCCTTTTTTCTCTTGTGCGAGAAAAAAGGCTTTTCCTGTTCACAACAGAAAATTTCCGCAAGGGAAACCTCATGAACCGCCCTTTTCGATTTGCGAAACGGTCTCCCTTCTAACTAAACCACCATTACCTGAAATCATGAGCAAGAAAGTTGACGTCTGTATTTCTTTTTTCGGAAAACCCTACCAGGCTATTGTCACCATTAAGACGCTCATGAAATACAGCGGCCGGCATGTGGACAAGATATATATTATCCGAGAGCGCAATCAACCGCATGATGACTACATAGGTATCTTCAAGATCGTCGACTATTTCAGAAACGATCCAACCATCAGGCTGGAGATCATTCATTCCCATTATTATCTGGGTCCGGGGGCAATGGACTATGAACGTGCCAAAACAGACACACGGTGGAGGCAAAGTATTATGTATCAGTACGCATTCGAAAATACAGACAAAAAATATCTCTGCCTCACCCACAACGACATGTTGTATCACCGGGACATCATTGGTGAAATGCTTCAGCGGTTTACAGTGGCTCCCGAAAGCCTGGTGGGTATTGGCTCCATAGGCCAATGCTGGAGCTGTCCGGCCGGACCGGATTGGGGGAACCGTTGTAATTCCACACGTTTTGAGGAATTTAATCCGGATAAAGAGGAGGTCATTGAACTGACAAAAAAATACAATACTCCGAGACAAAAATTACAACTGAATGTCATCGAAAACGGGCGGTTTCATCCACTTCCCGAATGCCGCCTTAACGAGTTCTGCACGCTGATAGATGTGGAGAAATACAGAAAAGAAACAATTCCGAACGGGAACACCGGCTGTTATGGCGCCAACTGGGGAGGAATAGATACCGCAACCGTCTGGTCTCACGACATGTACAAAAAAGGCTATACCTTCCAACATATCACACTGGAAGAGTATACCACGCATGCTTCTTTCGATCATACCGGGAGTGGAACGATGGCCTATTCGAGGGGAGATCTGTACTGGTATGCCGAACAGAAAGCAGCGGATTACATCAAGCAGACTTTCGGCCCTTTCCGGTTTAGCGCAGCTATGTATGCCAACTACGCATTCGACAGATTGAAACACCTGAGCTGGCTCGGGCTGATCCACTCTTACGGATTGCTGAAAAAACTGGCAGGAAAGTAGCTGATTGGTACTTGCTTTTCTAAATAACTATAATTCTTCTTTCAGAAAATATCCGGTATAGCTGCCTTTGGCTTTTGCTACTTTTTCAGGTGTGCCCTGGGCTATGATACTTCCCCCCTGGTTACCCCCTTCAGGTCCCAGGTCGATCACATAGTCGGCCACTTTGATCACATCCAGGTTGTGTTCGATGATCAGAACCGTATTCCCTTTGTCGGCAAGCTTATTCAGTACTTTCAAAAGATGGCTAATGTCCTGAAAATGCAGGCCGGTGGTGGGTTCATCCAGAATATAAAGTGTTTTCCCCGTATCCCTTTTAGAAAGCTCTTCCGAAAGCTTGACACGCTGTGCTTCACCGCCTGAGAGCGTAGTAGCGTGCTGACCGAGTGTGATGTATCCGAGGCCCACGTCGTTCAGCGTTTGTACTTTGCGAAGGATGCGTGGCTGATTCCCGAAAAACTCCAGCGCTGTCTCAACCGTCATATCCAGAATATCTGCCACTGACTTCCCTTTAAAACGCACTTCCAGTGTTTCACGGTTGAAGCGCTTCCCCTTGCAGGTTTCACACGCTACATGTACATCCGGAAGAAAATCCATTTCGATTTTTTTCATCCCGGCGCCCTCACAATCTTCACACCGCCCGCCTTTCACATTGAAAGAAAAGCGCCCGGGTTTATAACCTCTTATTTTAGCCTCAGGCAATTCGGCAAAAAGTGTACGTATTTCAGAGAAAAGATTGGTGTAGGTCGCCGGATTAGAACGGGGTGTACGGCCAATCGGCGACTGGTCAACCTCGATGACCTTATCAATATGCTCCAGGCCTTCTACAGATTTATAGCTGAGGGGCTCCCGTCTTGATCTGTAAAAATAATGATTCAAAATGGGAAATAATGTTTCATGAATCAGCGATGACTTACCGCTTCCGCTCACACCCGTCACACATACCATCATTCCCAGGGGGAGCTTCAGCGTAACGTTTTTGAGATTATGCCCCTTACAATCCTTCAGCACCAAAAAGTGGCCGTTGCCCTCCCTCCTGACTGACGGAACTTCTATTTTCAGGCTGCCGTTCAGATAGCCTGCTGTCAGTGAGCCGTTTTTAAGGAATTCCTCAGGTGTCCCTTTTCCAACGATCTGTCCGCCGTGTCTTCCGGCACCCGGTCCGATATCCACAATATAATCGGATGCCAGCATCATGTCCTTGTCGTGCTCGACAATCAGCACTGTATTTCCAAGATCCCGCAGGTTTTTGAGCGATTGAATAAGTTTGACATTATCCCGCTGGTGCAGCCCTATACTGGGCTCATCCATAATATACAAAACGCCCGTCAGTTGGGTCCCGATCTGGGTAGCCAGTCGTATCCGCTGTGCCTCCCCACCGGAAAGCGTCTTCAAAGCCCTGTTCAAAGTCAGGTATTCCAGACCGACATCAAGCAAAAAGCCTATACGCTTCCGTATTTCTTTCAAAATCTCAAAAGCGATGAGACGCTGCCTGCCTTCCAGACGATCTTCGAGGTGGGCCATCCAGAGAGCCAGCGTACTGATATCCCATTCCGCTACCTGTGAAATGTTCCGGTCATCTATCCTGAAAAACAGTGATTCTTTTTTTAACCGTGCTCCCTCGCACTCCGGGCAGGTATGCACTACCAGGAAGTCTTTAAGCCACTCCTGTATCTTGTCGGTACCTGTTTCCTGCTGACGTTTGAGAAAATTCATGATACCGTCAAACTTCGTATCCCACTCTGTGCCCGGGTATTTTTTCGAAGGCACCGGTACCGGCTCCTCACTTCCGAAAAGCACCACCTTAAGGGCTTCAGGCGGAAACTTATCTATGGGCGTACTCAGGTTTACCTTATACGCTTTCAGAATGACTTCCAACTGCTTAAAAATCCAGGCATCACGATATTCTCCAAGGGGTGCGATCCCTCCTCTGCTTATGCTCAGAGACCTGTCCGGAATCACCGCCTCTTCTGTTATTTCCTCGACAAAACCAATGCCCTGACAAGAAGGACACCATCCGTAAGGCGAATTGAAAGAAAAGCTGTTGGGGGCCGGCTCTTCATAAGAAATCCCAGATTCGGGATCCATCAGATTCTGAGAGAAATACTGCACTTCCTGCTTCTCATCCAGTATCATCATGGCACCTTTACCCTGCTTGAGCGCGGTGGCTACGGACTGACTCAGACGATAACGATCCTCCGGGTCGGGAATTACCCTGTCAATAACAATTTCAACATCGTGAACCTTATACCTGTCGAGCTGCATTTTGGGGGTAATATCCATTACTTCACCATCTACCCGGACTTTTGCAAAGCCGAGGCGCGCGATCTGAACAAAGAGTTCACGGTAATGTCCCTTCCTCCCTTTTACAACCGGAGCCAGTAAGGTTGTTTTTTTTACCCTTATGCTGGGAAAGCAGCTGATCGACTATCTGATCCTGGGACTGCTTGGTCATTTTACGGCCCGTCACATAAGAATAAGCTTCTCCCGCCCGTGCATATAGCAAACGCAGAAAATCATAGATTTCGGTAACGGTACCCACTGTAGATCGCGGGTTTCGGGAGGTGGTTTTCTGCTCTATACTGATCACCGGTGAAAGTCCAGTGATCTTGTCAACATCGGGACGCTCCATCTCACCGATAAAACCCCTGGCGTAGGCAGAAAAACTCTCCATGTATCGCCGTTGTCCTTCAGCATAAATGGTGTCAAAAGCCAGAGAGGACTTCCCGCTTCCGCTGATGCCTGTAAACACCACCAGCTTGTTGCGGGGAATGGAAACGTCTATATTTTTAAGATTGTGTTCACGAGCCCCTTGTACCTCAATCTGGTCATAGCCCGTCGGGTCAATATCATTCAAAACTGCCAAACTCGAAACGAATAAGTGGTAAAAAACGAAGGTAATTCTTTCCGCTCAATTAATGATGACCCAACATGCATCAAACAAGCTGCAGCATAAAATCACCACCCAGGATTACGATTACCCGAATCTAAATAAAACAGGTAAATCAAGCTACAGGTTCAGCCTGCAGAAGAGATTTTTTCGTAGCCCGTAACCGGCAATTTTTGAACATCGCGAACCAATGATGGAATACGCGTGTCTATCAAGTATATTGCAACCTGGTAAACGGTATCTATGACTGACTATCTTTTTGTATATGGTACGTTGATGACGGGATTTGACAATCCGTTCAGCAGAGCACTTTCCGGTAAAGCGGAGCTAAAAGGCAACGGCACTATACCCGGATCACTGTACCTGATAGACTGGTATCCCGGGGCTATTTACCAACCGGATAGCGACAGGCAAATTCATGGGGAGGTCTTCCTTTTGGTTTCTCCTTCTGAAACAATTCCGCTTATGGATACCTATGAAGAGATTGAAGAGGAGGAAAGCAAAAGTCTCTACCTCCGAAGGGTTGTTCCTGTCCGGATGTCAACGGGTAAGATCCTATCCTGCTGGACTTATTTATACAATCAAACCGTACTGGATCTACCCCTGATCGAGTCGGGAAATTTCAGAACATGTCGTCACATCACATCGTAAAAGATAAGCAGGAGCCTGCGCTGATCATTGCCAACGGCGAAAGCTGCAGTGAAGAATTACTGGGTCAGCTATTGGAATGGAGCCCCTACGTGGTTGTACTGGACAATGCCATTTACAGGGTGCTGGAATTAGGCATAAAAATTGACACATGGATGGGCGATTTTGATCAGCCGCATGACTTTGAAGCTATCCGCGAGCGTCAGTATCCCATTGAAATTCTCCATACACCAAATCAGGAAAACACTGACCTCGACAAAGCGATCGAATTGCTGATTGAGCGGGGCTATCCTGCCGCGAACATTGTATGGGCTACAGGACGGCGCGCAGATCACACCATTTCCAATATTACGAAAATGGTAAAATATAAAAATGAAATCAAGCTGGTACTGCTGGATGACTATTCTAAAGTTTTTCCGCTAACGGGTCCATTTGAAAAGTGGTATACCGCCGGCAGCGTACTTTCCCTCATCCCTGTGGGC
>CAZAVR010000017.1:0-12170 GCA_964488435.1 uncultured Cytophagales bacterium
GACCTTTGTCAAACTGGGAGGGAATCCAGAAAAACAAATCTAAAATCCGGAAAAATGAAAACTAAAAACCTGGGAATCGCTATACTATTAATCGCGGCGGCCGCAATAATCGGATGCAGCAGATCCGGACGCCAAGTAAATGATACCGAAAAAAATGCTGAATCAGCCCGAAAAACCCGCGATGACGCCAACAAGCAATACCTGGAAGATATCCGGGAGTTTAGAAAGGAAACAGCCGCAATGGTGGAGGCAAATACACGGTCCATCGCCGAATTAAATAAGGCAGCTGAAGGAAAAACAGACGATGTCAAAGCAGCCTACCGGAAGCAAGTCAACGGACTCGAGCAGAAAAACAAAGAATTGAAAACGAAGATAGACAGCTATGTTGAAAATGGGCAAGACAACTGGGAGGTTTTCAAGTCGGAATTTAGTCGCGACATGCAGAGCCTGGGCCAATCACTTAAAGACTTCAGCGTCAGGAACCGCTAACCCGGTTCATTCAGCAAACGGCCATTTCTCAATGTAGGGTAGGTTTATGAATCTACCCTTACCTCATTTTTTCCCAATCATCTTAACCAGGCCACACTGTGGAAAATCCGGAGCTCGAAAAATCAAGCGTCTTTATTATCGTAGAAATCCTGGAATATGCACCTAATTCGGTATTTATCAAAAATCAACAGGAAACCTAGGCGTAATTTCCTTCGATTCTGGTGAGGCACTGACCTAAGAAAGAACATCGTCCTTTGACACTTTTATTCAAGTGACAGACAGAACCACTGAAATTCTGATCGAAGTCAAGTCTTACAAATTAGATCAGATCAATCCGTCCTCATTGCGGTCCACTCCCACAATACCATCAAAGCGCACGTAAGATTAAATGATATCGATTGTAATTAAAGCCGATCAGAAGAATTAGTTTGAAGTCGTACGAATATCAGATATCTTCAAGGTTGATTTTTCTTTGACCACGAAGCTTTTTGTAAAAACTGGGAGTCAACCCGGTTATCTTCTTGAATTGGTTAGACAGGTGAGCAGCGCTGCTATAATTGAGTTTATATGAGATCTCCGAAATCGTAAGTTCATCATAAAGCAGTAACTCCTTGGCACGTTCAATTTTATGTATGATAATAAACTGTTGTATGGTGATACCTTTCACCTCGGAAAAAATATTGGACAAATAAGTATAATCGTAGTTCAGTTTCTCGCTGATGTAATCAGAATAGTTGATTTGCATCGGCTGTTGTGAATAATGGATAAGCTCAACAATGACACTTTTAATCCGTTCGATAAGGATACTCTTTCTATCGTCCAATAGTTCCAAACCGGAACGTTTCAAATTAACCCCCAAAAGCTCACGTTGTTCGA
This sequence comes from uncultured Cytophagales bacterium, assembly GCA_964488435.1. GTDB lineage: Bacteria > Bacteroidota > Bacteroidia > Cytophagales > Spirosomataceae > JBEBSO01. Next base: position 1,366 of record CAZAVR010000017.1, read on the forward strand.
CACTGATATCCTCCAGAACTTCAACCATGCCCAGCTCGATGACCACATATTTCAGGCCGAGCTTTTTTAGCTCCTCCCTTATGAGCATCTTACATCGTAGACTCACCATATATTTGATATAGAGTTTCATCCGCTTGTTTTCAATTTGAACTTCAACGGTATGACACGTGTACCATCCCCGATCTCCCTGATCAACCCTTCCAACTTGTGTACAAGTACCGTCGCTTTGCAATTCATGTAAGTAGCCTCTTTACGATGGATGTTAAAACCTATGCCAAACGTCCTACATGATCCTATGTCGGAACTACTTGCAATTCACATGAGATGCTGCTAGATTTACATTCTATCACATAAAAAGCATAGGCAACTCCTGCCAGGCTGCCGCATGCCACAAAACCCGAAACTCCGTTTGGCCCCGTCCTGCGAATACCTCCCTTGGTTTGCAACAAATAAAAATCTCAGTTTAAGTCAAAATTGCTTTTTTTGCAATATAAACTTTTTCGACTTTTATACAATATTTCGCACCCTTAAAAAAAGTTTCCGCAGTCCATACACAATGCCCGACGGCGAGTTGTAAGGCTGCGGAAGAACTCATATCGCCCCCGGGCTAGGCTGGCAGTGCTACTGAAACAGGCTATTTAGTCTACAGGGATAGACAGTGGCGTATCAGTGACTGGATTTAAAGTACTCTTTCCCGGAGACAAAAGGATAATGTGGTCTGAATCGCTATCGAATAACCATTCTAAAAACATTTATGCTGTTTCCATACGTTTGCAATGCAATTGCATCGGGTATGCTGCTATCTTTGTGCCTATGAGATGGGTCGCCGGCATATTGTTGATTTACTTCGTAGCCCTGTTTTCAGTGCCTTGCAGTGACCTGTCCAACGTTTGCAGGGAAGATCGGCCTGTATCCCCTGGAATGGAGCACAACCACGACAAAGATCAGGATGACAGATGCAGCCCCTTCTGTCTTTGCGCCTGCTGCGGAGCATCCATCACCTCCGTTTATTTTCATGTTCCTGCCATAAATACTCCTCTGCCTTTCTTCCAATCTGAAAAACTGCCGATGCCCGACAGTTCCGCTTTTTCCAGTTACACGGGAAATATATGGCAGCCGCCACAATTTAACGCATAGTTTTTTCGGTTCAAACCCCACCCTGGGAGAATGTATGCTTCAATGCCTGCATTCTATTTCACGTGGCGCACGCTTTGTTTTGCTTCTGGAAAACACGTGGCGTATACGGTTTGATCCGACAGGAACGTCTCTTTCATGCAAAACGAAAAGATGTCATCAAATTATTCATGCGTAATCATAATTCCGTACATCGTGTTAGATCGTATCATTAAATTTAGTATCCACAACAAGATCATTGTCGGATTCATGACTTTGTTGCTTATGCTGTGGGGGGGATGGAGCGCCACCAAACTACCTATAGATGCCGTGCCTGACATTACCAATAATCAGGTGCAAATTTTCACCAACTGCCCCACCCTGGCCGGCCAGGAAGTAGAACAACTCGTCACCTTCCCTATTGAGCAAAGCATTGCCAACGTTCCCGGGATTGAGGAAATCAGAAGCATATCCCGCTTCGGACTATCAGTCATCACCGTCGTCTTTGAAGAAGATACAGATATCTATTTTGCCCGGCAGCTGATTAACGAAAAGCTTAAGGAAGCCGTTGATAATATACCGGATGGAATAGGAAATCCTGAATTGGCTCCTGTAAGTACAGGCCTGGGCGAAGTGTATCAGTACATTATCCACCCCAAAAAGGGAAGTGAAAAGAAGTACAATGCCAAAGACCTCCGAACCATGCAGGACTGGATCGTAGCCCGCCAACTTTTTGGTACACGGGGCATCGCCGAGGTTAACAGCTTTGGCGGCGAATTAAAGCAATATGAAGTGGCTGTCAATCCGGACAGATTGAGAGCTATGGGGGTAAGTATTCCTGAAATATTCACCTCTTTGCAAAAAAACAACCAGAATACCGGCGGAGCGTATATTGACAAGAAACCGAATGCATATTTCATCAGGGGCATCGGCCTGGTGACCTCGTTGGACGACATCAAAAAGATTGTTGTAAAAAACACCGGTGCGGTTCCCATTTATATCAAAGATGTAGCTGAGGTGCGATTCGGCAGTGCAGTCAGATACGGTGCGCTTACCTTTAACGGTGAAGTAGATGCCGTAGGAGGTGTGGTCATGATGCTGAAGGGTGAAAACAGCAATGAGGTAGTCAGACGCATCAAAGAGAAGCTGCCCACCATCCAGGCGTCGCTGCCCGATGATGTTACCATTGAACCCTACCTCGACCGGACCGACCTTGTCGGACGAGCGATAGGTACCGTCGAAAAAAACCTTATAGAGGGCGCGCTGATCGTCATTTTCGTCCTCGTTCTGTTTCTGGGCAATCTACGGGCGGGGCTGATCGTAGCCTCAGCCATTCCACTATCTATGCTGTTTGCATTGGGTATGATGAATGTATTCGGGGTCAGTGCCAATTTAATGAGTCTCGGCGCGATTGATTTCGGACTCATCGTGGATGGGGCTGTTATCGTTGTGGAAGCGACCATGCATCATCTCGGGCTCCGAAGATCTTCACAGGTGCTTACCCAGTCCGAAATGGATGAAGAAGTATTCCAATCCGCCTCAAGGATACGGACATCGGCGGCCTTCGGAGAGATCATCATCCTGATCGTATACATTCCCATACTTACCCTGGTCGGGATTGAGGGCAAGATGTTCCGCCCCATGGCTCAGACCGTAGGGTTTGCGATTTTTGGCGCCCTGATTCTGTCCCTTACTTACATCCCTATGATGTGTGCGCTGTTTCTATCGAAAAAGGGGTATCAGGAAAAAAATTTCAGTGATAAGATGATGCTGCAATTGCAGCGGGTCTATCAACCTTTGTTGCTGAAAGTCGCCGGAATAAAATACGTAATCGTGGGAGCCACTGTGGGGCTATTTGCCGTCTCCCTGTTTTTTTTCAGCAGAATGGGTGGAGAATTCATACCTCAGCTGCAGGAAGGAGACTATGCTTTTCACTGTATTCTCCCGCAGGGAAGCTCCCTGAATCAAAGTATCGAAACCTCCATGCAGGCCTCACGAATCATCAAGCAATTCGAAGAAGTAAAAATGGTGGTAGGCAAAACCGGCGCGGCAGAAGTACCTACCGACCCTATGCCTCCTGAAGCCTCAGATCTGATGGTGGTTCTCAAACCCCGGAATGAATGGTTATCAGGCAGAAGTTACAATGAACTGGCGGACGCTATCGTCGAAGAGCTGGAGGTCATACCAGGCGTATTTTTCGAGAAAAATCAACCGATCCAGATGCGTTTCAATGAACTGATGACAGGTATACGACAGGATGTAGCTGTCAAGATATTTGGTGAAAACATCGACACACTGGCCACTTACGCACAAGAAGTAAGCGAACTGGTCCAGCGGGTTCCAGGAGCCACATCTCCGCAAATAGAAAGAGTAAGTGGTCTGCCGCAGATCAATATAGAATATGACCGCACCCGCGTCGCCTATTACGGATTATCTATCGAAGATATCAATGATGTGGTAAGCACGGCCTTCGCAGGAAAAAGTACAGGACATGTCTATGAAAACGAAAGACGTTTCGAACTGGTTGTCAGGCTGGACACTACGCACAGGACCAGCATAGACGACGTGAGTAATCTGATGATTCCGACCAATACCGGCATTCAGATTCCACTGTCTCAGGTAGCCACCATAGATTACAAACTAGGCCCTGCGCAAATAAGCCGGGAAGCGGGAAAACGAAGAATTGTCATCGGCTTTAATGTTTCCGGCAGGGATGTAAAAAGTGTGGTAGATGATATTAAACGGCAGTTAGCTCAAGAGATAAACCTCCCGACAGGCTACTATTTTACCTATGGGGGACAATTCGAAAATCTGCAGAAAGCAAGCGAAAGACTGATGATTGCCGTCCCGGTTTCGCTACTGCTGATCTTTATGCTACTGTATTTCACCTTTCATTCGATGATACAGGCCATTCTTATTTTTACCGCCATACCGATGAGTGCCATTGGCGGGGTATTTGCGCTAATGCTTCGGGGAATGCCCTTTAGTATCAGCGCGGGCATCGGCTTTATCGCCCTATTCGGCGTAGCTGTCCTAAACGGGATCGTCCTGATCGGCACCTTCAATCAACTGGAAAAAGAAGGCATAAATGATATTTGGGAAAGGGTGAAGGAAGGAACAAACAGTCGCCTTCGACCTGTACTCATGACCGCTACCGTAGCATCGCTGGGATTTTTACCCATGGCTATCAGTACAAGTGCAGGTGCCGAGGTCCAAAAACCACTTGCGACCGTTGTAATCGGGGGACTGGTCTCCGCTACGTTTCTTACTTTGTTTGTATTGCCATTACTTTACATCATTTTCAAGTCCGGCGTTAAGTCTGCCGGACACCTGAATACGGCCGTGAAGTCGGTGGTCCTGCTCTTCTGCTTGGGCACCGCAACATCCGCACCGTCGCAAAGCAGAATAACACTGGACGATGCCATCGAAACAGCATTGAAAAATAACCAGCAAATACCTGTCAACGATGCCGAAATTCAACGCGCCACTCTTTCCGTAAAAACAGCACGCGAGATTCCCAAAACCGGCATATTTGCTGAAAACGAAGATCTCAGGCCTACGGATAGAGTCGGCATACTAAAAATCGGCATCTCGCAAAGTATCGCATGGCCGGGCTTTTATGCAGCGCGAAAAAATTATCTGAATGAGCAGCTCAAATATGCCCGGCTGAATACGGAGGTGCTGCATACTGCTCTCAAACGGGATGTTCGCACCACTTACTATCAACTATGGTATTTGCAGGACAAACATGTTTTGCTTCAGCGCCTTGACAGTATTTATACCAGTATGCTTCAAACGGCGCGAGTTCGTGTCAAAACAGGGGATGTTTCACAACTGGATCAGGTAGCTGCTGAGGCGAGGCTCAGAGAATTGCAGGCCTTTACTGAACAAAACAGGAAGGAGATCATCATACAGCAGCAACGGCTCATGATGCTTTTGAACCGGAACGAATGGGTCCTTCCCGTAGATTTGCCGCTTGAAAAACTGAAGCGATCACCAGCAGACGATGACGCCTTGCATCCCATTGTGGCCTTGCAGCAACAGAACGTACAAATAGCCTCTTCAAACATAGCGGTTCAGAAAAACGCCAACAAACCAGAGTTTTCAGGCCGGTTCTTTAGTCAGCGGCTATGGGGAGCGCGTCATCCGTTTACCGGATTCTCTGTAACTGCCTCATTCCCGATTTTAGGAAACGGAGCCTATCGAAACAAGGTAAAAGTGGCATCCGCCGAGGAAGAGATTCAAAAAAGAGAACTGATCTATCAGACACAGCTTTTTGATACACAAAAAGCTTCTTCTGTTGCAGAAATCGACAAGAACGCATCCCTGCTCGACTTTTATGAAAATGCAGGCTTGAATCAAGCGGAAAAAATAATCGCAGCCGCTACGCTGAGTTACAAAGCCGGCGACATCAGCTTCGCCGATCTCGGCCAGTTTCTCAGCCAGGCCATCGGCATCCGCCAGAACTACCTGGATGTGCTGAACCAGTTTAACCAGTCAGCTATCCAGCTGATTTACCTTAATAACAAATAAGAGACATGAAGACCATACTCAATATATCATTCACTGGCCTGATTATCATATCATTGTCAGGATGCTCGGATAAACATAAAGATAACGACGGCCACAATCATAACGACAAGGCGCCAACAAACTCAGAAAAAAGAGAAACAGAAAACGAGTCTTCCAGCATCACCACACTCACCCCCGAGCAAATCCGATCCGTAGGAATCACGATAGGGAACATCGAAAACAAAAATCTCACAGCTACAATCAAAGCCAACGGCGCATTGCGCGTCCCGAATAACAACAAGGCAAATGCCACTTCCCTGTACGGAGGCGTGGTAAAAACCCTGAAAGTGCAACTCGGCGACTACGTGCGTAAAGGACAGGTGATCGCCACCATAGAAAACCCGCAGTTTATACAGCTGCAAGAAGAATACCTGACCATTGGCAACAGGATCGAACTGGCAGAACAGGAAACCAGGCGTCAGAGAGAACTCTCGGAAGGCAATGCCGGCGCGCTTAAGAATCTTCAGAATGCTACGGCTGAATTGAATACCTTGCGTACACGAAGCGCCTCACTCCAGAAACAGATCGAATTGATGGGTATCAACCCCACAACCGTGAGCATATCTAATTTAAGATCGGCACTGGTGGTCCCCAGTCCCGTAAGTGGAACAATAAGCAATGAATTTGCAAAAATCGGCAGCTACATAGACGTCTCCTCGCCTGTGGTGGAAATCGTCGACAATAGCTTGCTGCATCTCGATCTGCAGGTTTTCGAACGAGACCTGCCTTTTATCAAAACCGGACAGACCGTCTATTTTACGCTGACCAATAACCCCAAAGTAATCTATTCAGCCAGGGTATTCAATATAGGTTCGTCTTTTGAAAACGAAAGCAAAACCGTTGCGGTACACTGCACAGTAACCGGCAGCAAAACAGGGTTGATCGACGGAATGAATATTACCGGTATGATAAGTATCGAAGATGTTACCACACCTGCTGTACCCGATGACGCCATTGTGGAAGCAGATGGCAAATTTTACATTTTCGTTCAAATGGGTAAAGTTAACGCCAACGAGGAAAATGGAGATGTGCAAGGACGCCGCGAGAACGAAAATCGTCTCCATGATATCGAAAAAAAACATCAACATATTCCCGGTGAAAAACGCGGTCAACCTACCAAAAACGAAAAAAAACAACCATCTTTCAGTTTTGAAAAAATCGAAGTAGTCAAAGGGGTATCCGAACTGGGCTATACCGCGATTACACCAGTCAGAGAGCTACCATTGCAGGTAAAAATCGTGACGAAGGGGGCGTTTTTTATCAATGCGAAATTATCGAATACCGGCGGGCACGAGCACTGAAATCGCGGTAAGGTCCGTCGCTGGTTCGGGTTTGTAACCCGGACCTATATCACCGGCACTGGTTACAAACCAGCGCCAGCAGGGGTACCAGACTAAAAATTGACGTCAAACGTCATAGAGTTCACGGTTTAGTATGCATGGGGCTGCGCTTAAAGCTAAAGAATTCCAAATGTTATTCGTTAATCGATTTTAAACAACGGGTTATCCGAAGACTAAAAAGGAACAAGGCGTTTCTCTTACCTTTGAATATAAATTACCTCCTTTTGAAACGGGTCCGGGAAAGCCTGCAAACCCCGATAGCATTCCTAGAGATCCATAACTGAAAAATTCGCGTCGACGTATTTTATTTGTTTTTTTCATTACTATCTGATTATTGCTATTCTCCCCTCCAGCCCCAACCACAGTCTGGGTTATTTATTCAACATGGGAAACAATCTTCGAATCTCTTGTTCATCAGGCTGACGACCATATTCCGTAATTTCGAATGTTTCCGTCATCTGAATCGAAGCGCCCTTTTCCGACCCATACCATTTCAGCAGTGACTTTCTGATATCGTCATTAACCTCATATCGAGGGGAAACCCATCTTTCCAGCCATTCCATCCTTTCTTTTGAAGTAGTAGGAACCTTGTCAAGTGTACCGTTTGTCCAGGGCAACCACTCATAAAACTGCGAGACATGAGCATCTAAAGCGTCCAGCTTTTGTGGAAAGACTGATGCGATCTCAACTGCGATATCAGGCCTGTGCGGATTCGGTCTCTGGAACCGGTCCCTGATATAGAGAAAAACCGGGTTTCTGGCGAGCGGGTTGATACTCGGAAGCATACCTGGCACAATAACCATGTATGCGGCGTCTTGCACGAGCAATGCTGCAGTTCTATGGTCAGGATGATAGTCATTTGGGCGATGCGAAACGACAACATCTGCTTCCCATTCACGAATTATAGCAATGACTTTTTTGCGATTCTCTAAGGTGGGCATCAACTCTCCGGAGGGATTATCAAGCACTTCATAGACTATCCCAAGACGACGCCCTGCTTCTGCCGCTTCCCGAATACGTTGTTTAGCGAGCGGCCCCCCACCTCTCTCATGATGTCCTTTATCCCCAGTGGTGAGCGAGACAAACTTCACCTTGTGTCCGAGCGCGACGTAGTGTGCAGCCAGCCCACCGACCCCTAAATCACAATCGTCCGGATGAGCTCCTATTACCACCACGTTAATCTTGTCACCGGACATGCTATTATCCTGTGAATTCGCTCCAAATGCCACGAGGCACAGCATCACTCCACCATAAAATATGTTCATTTCTCAAATATAAACTTGTTGATCACTACCTATGCAGCCACCAAACGCAGGCAAAGGTTTAACATGTCCGCATACCTTGTCTTTGGGTAAACGGGTTTCAAGAAAGCAGCCTCTATACGGTTGGCTCCCAGCCCTTTTGATACTCCCGCTTCCAGAATTTCAGCGCCTTGCTATTGTTCTCTATATGTCCATTCTTTGGATTGATATCCAGCGCCCCTCCGCTTCGAAGCGCTATATTTCCCAACTGACATAATAACGTACTCTTATGTCCGTCAAGCACCCCTGCGTGTAAAGAATCTCCTTTTCGGATCGCATTCAGGAAGTTCTGGAGATGAATCGCATCCAAAGTTTGAGACGGACTCATCTTGTCCAGAGGTTTTATTGCGAAATCATTTTCTACTGATTTTACCAGCTTATTGTTGAGATCAAATACTTTGTATGAATTCGCGCCATCGATTTGAAGTGCCCCCGAGTCGCCGTAAAAGACCAGTCCGCCACTACTACCCTCCACGTTCCGGCCATTGCAACTTCTGCCTTCCCAGGTCATGGCGATATTGTTGGGAAACTCCATACTTATCACCTGCGTATCGGGGGTCTCCCAATCGTCCTGGTAACGATACCTCCCTCCCACCGAAGTCACACGACCAGGGTAGTCTACATTAAGGCCCCAGCGCATCAAATCAATTGTGTGTGTACCATTATTCAAAGCCTCTCCTGTTCCCCAGTGCCAAAACCAATGCCAGTTGTAATGAACAAGATTGTCCTTAAAACCCTTCCGGGGAGCGGGTCCCTGCCATAATTCATAATTAAGCCATGACGGTGACGAAGTCAGCTTGCCTCTTCCGATAGCCTCCCGGTTATTGGCGTACCAACCCTTCGCAAAATAGGGTCTACCAATGATACCGCCTTTTATGTCTGCCATTGCCTGGATGACATTAGGCCAGGAGCGACGTTGCGTACCTATCTGAATGACGTTCCCGTACTTTTCTGCCGCAGCAACCACCATCTCCCCTTCGTGTGGATTGTGACTGCAAGGTTTTTCCAAATAAACATGCTTTCCGGCCTTTGAAGCTAGAATAGCCGCCGGTGCATGCCAGTGATCAGGTGCAGCCACAGCTAGTACATCTACACCTCTGTCCTCAAGTGCCTTTCTGAAATCTTCAAGCCTGACCGCCTTTGCGTTTTGTATTTTGTCTACGGAAGCGATACATTTTTCGACGGCACGAGAGTCGACGTCACAAACTGTAACTACCTCACAATTAGGCAAGGCAGCAAAGTTGTTTGCAAGTGCAAAGCCCCGACTATTTACGCCCATTACCGCTGTTCTGACCTTCTCATTCGCACCGACGATGTTTCTGTAACTTTTAGGCGAATAACCAGGTAGTACTCCCCCAAAGGAAGCTAAGGTTGCACCGGAAATAGCATTCTTAATAAACACTCTTCTTGAAGATCCCTTGCTGATGCATTTCTGACTTTTCATTAGATTAAAAAAATATTTGATTGGCTTATTTATAATGCTATGTAGAAATAGTGATGTTTATGCTATCCGATGACCTACAAACGTTAGAGCGGCTTGCAGCCTATTTTTTCTTGCGGGCGTTTTCGACGACGGCTTTGAGTTTGATTGACTTCCCCCCTTGTCTCCTACTTTCATCGGCAGCTTCCATGAAAGCAAATAGCTCGGTGGTTTCCTCCCGCGAGACAGGAGGTAGACCCGTTTCAAAGTATTTCACGATTTCCTTCAAAAGTGGCTCGTATCCTTCAAATGGCCCCACAGGGTAGTTCCACTCTTTAGTATATACGGTGCCTCCGGAATACAGTTTTCCCTCACGCAGACCCCGCACTACTCCTATTCTTCCATCTTCCCATACACCAGTAATCAGGTCAGTGCCTGGTGTATAAATACGCGTCACCTCGCTGCATCCGGTTCCCATAACTGTAAATAGCGCCTCGACACCATGTATGCCATACCAGAACAAATCAGGATGGGATTTTTCGATGGTTGCCGGACTGAACATGTCCGCTCCCGTTACCAGGCGCTTATCGATATTTTGTAACGCCTCCTGGAAACGCAATGAGGAAGAGGAAAAGACAGGTATCTTGTGAGATTTTGAAGCATCAAAAATGGCGAGAACATCTTTAAGTGAAGCCGCTAATGGCTTGTCGATAAACATTCTCTTTCCAGCCTCTAGTACCTCCATCGCCTGGTTTCGATGTAAATGGCCGTCGTTTGTTTCCAACAACACAACGTCTGTTTTTTTCAACAGATCCTGTATAGAATCCACGATCTCCACATCCAGCTTCTTTATTTGCTCTGTATAGCCCGGAATCCTTTTATAACTGCTTTCTATCGTCTGGCTTCCAAATGGATAAGCTGCTACTATGCGGTAACCCATATATGAAGGACCCGGATTATCGGCGTTCAATGTCTTCGTAAATGCTATACTGTGAGAAGTATCGAGTCCGATTATTCCGACTCTTTTTCCCGAAGTAACACCCGCATGCACATTTGATT
>CAZAVR010000017.1:12210-15333 GCA_964488435.1 uncultured Cytophagales bacterium
CGCTGCCTGTTTAAAGAAGAGCCTCCTGGATTGTGTTTCCATAAGATGATTTTTAGGTAGTAATACATGAACCCATCACAAGATGAGTCTGCCAGAGCAGATAGAATCACATAGTGAAATCAAACCTGATACTCTAGGGTGGAGTGGGATTTCCTAAGTGCTGCCGCTCGACAACACTTAGGAAAAGGCACCATAAAACTGTTAACTGATGGTGCCTTTTGTTCCTCATCCGATCTATTTGTGGAAAATGCCGGATATCCATTGTGGTTTGTCCCACCAGACACGAGTATACTGGTCATCCTTTCCTTGCCTGGTAATTACTTCTTTGTAATTAAGCCCATTCAGCGCGTTTTCTGTTACGGGGTAAGCCAAACGACGGGGAATTTCCGAAACACCGTTTAAGGGAACCTTTGCCGGAGTCAATTTTGGGAAACCTGTACGACGCAATTCTGCCCAGGCCTCACTCCCCTGATAAAACAAAGCTACCCATCGTTGCGTAGCAATCAGTTCTACTGCCTTGCCCGAAACAAAACTTACTTTTGGATGGGCAAGATATATTTTGTAAGAAGTCTCGTTGTAGACCTTCCATTGTTCCATAGAGGATTTGATAGCAGCCTCATACAAAGATTGTGCATCCCCTGTAATCCAGCCCAGTGTCACGGCCTCTGCCTGAGCGAAAAGTACCTGGGCATAGGTCAGCACATTAACAGCCGAGGCCTGCTGCCGCATACTACTTGCTGCCAACGAAAAATCCTCCGGCCTGCCCTGAGACGGAAATACACCATAGGGAACACCACGATAGACGCCAAGTTGATTTTTATCAGCCATAGCAGGTAGCCTTGGGTCATCAACCGACAACAGAAAATCAATAAAAGTATCGCTAACCGCATAGTCTTTCCGATTCTGTGTAATATAGTTGGTATAGAGCGGATGCTCGTTCGCTGCTTCGGCAATGTATTTATACTGTATGTTCTCATTGGTGGCACTCAAAACCCCATCGGCTAAAGCAGCGACAAACTCTTGCTTTCCAAGCGATGCATTGGCTTTCGATAGTCTAAGTGCCATGATTAACCTGAGAGAGGTTGCAAACTTCTTCCACCTTTCAATATTTCCCCCAAAAAGAACGTCACCCTGAACAATCTTCCCGTCATCAAACTGATTCGAGGCTTCCTTCAATTCCTTAAACAAATCTCTGTAAACGTCTTCCTGCTTGTCAAATTTCGGCATAAAGTTCGCACTTCCACGTAAAGCCTCGGAATATGCTATGTCTCCCCATCGATCGGTCAACCAATGGAAGTAAAAAGCTTTTAGAATACGCGCAATAGCAACTTGATTATTATTTGAACCTGAAATTGCTACTTCGTTTCTGGTTTCCTCTCCTTTGTTAAGATCTATGATATGTTGAAGCGAGCTCAAAGGAGTAGAATAATAGACATTATAATTAAAGATCGCGGTTTTATATCTCGATTCGTCTATATAGGTTACGTCTCCGAATTGCTGTACATAAAGTGCAGGTATCATGTCAGTCACTACTTCTCCGACCCGACGCATTGCTCCCGTAAGGAGACCTGCTGTATTGGGGCGCGATGGGTTATTGGGATTTTTGTTAAGATCGCCAAAGTCATTGCATGCGCTGAACGTAAGGATAGTCACAAGGACGATGCCTTTATATTTTAGATTCTTTATCATCGCTTTGATTGATTTGAAATGTTGTTATCAGAGTCCGATTTTTAGATTTACTCCCATGGAGCGCACTGGTGGAAGCTGTCCTCCATCACTCCAGTTTCGCTCTGCTTCCGAAATATCTATTCCTCGCCCGATAGCACTCCATATCATTAACGGATTACGGGCTATGAGCGAAATACTAGCTGTTTTCACCAGCTTCCCTAAAAAACGTTGCGGTACCAAATAGCCCAAAGACAACTCCCTTAGTTTGATGTATGAGCGGTCAAAAACGTAGGTTTCGTCAATAGTGTATGCCTTTTTGTAATAGGTCCTGGCGTCGATCGCCGTGGTGTTAGGCCTACCGTCCTCGTACACTCCATCCAATATCACGCCGCCCCCTTCCGTCACCGGATCACGTTTGGGATTACCCAGGCTATTTTTACCGACCGTAGACGCCGACAGGCCTGATCCTTCCAGAAATGCCATCGTCATGGAGTAAAACTTTCCACCCGCTGCAAAGTCCGTGTTCAGTCGCAGAGTGAGGTTTTTGTACCGAAAGGAATTGAGAAATCCTCCCTTAAACTTTGGCAATATAGAGCCCAAAGACTGATTATCGTCATACAAGTAATTGCCCGCCTCGTTGACAACCCGTTTTCCATCCAGTCTTCTTGCCTTTCTGCCTACCAGGAGTCCCCATTCTTCTCCCTTGCGCGCATTGTTGGTAATCGTCACCCAGTCGGATCCAAGTAAATAATTGGTTAATTGGCCCTGTAGCTCTACAACCATTGAGCGGCTACGGTCGGCATTGATGTCCAACTCCCAGTTAAACCCGGACTGAGACCGGATCGGGTTTGCGTAGACATGGAGTTCAACTCCTCTGGTTTGAATCAGGCCGGCATTGATCAGTGCCGAATTGAACCCACTTGTAGGTACCACTGGCAAAGGAATGATCTGGTTCCGGTTATTGTTATGATAGGCGGTGAATTCAATACCAAAGCGGTTTTGAAAAAACTTAAGATCTATCCCTCCTTCATATGATTCCGCCATACCGGGCTTCATCTGCTGATTCGGAAGTGCGCCGGGCAAGAACATTGTTGGGATACTGTTGTAGGTACTTACGGTGTAAGTCAGGGACGTTTGGTAGGGACCAACATCCGTCCCCACCTGCGCGTACCCGGCCCGCAATTTCCCATATGATAATAAACGGGAAGCGGGTAAGAGTTCCGAGAACACCAAACTTCCCGAAATGGAAGGATACAGATACGAATTGTTTTTCTTTGGCAACGTAGATGACCAGTCATTGCGTAGTGACCCTTCCACAAACAGAAGATCCTTGTATCCTACACTCAGGTTTCCGTAAATGCTGTTCACCCGATTTTCATACCGGTAGTTTCTCGAAGTAGGCCGGTTCACTGAAGCAGAAATGGCGTAAAAATCAGGAGACGTAAGCCCTCCTTC
>CAZAVR010000017.1:15343-19561 GCA_964488435.1 uncultured Cytophagales bacterium
TGATAAGTACCATCAGTCCGATTTCTGCGGGCATTCCCGCCAACGTTTCCTAAAACAGAAATCATGTTGTATGACTTGGAAAACGTAAGCAAACCTTCGTAGTTTTCTTCAAGACTGGACGCCGACAAATAAGCAAATTGTCCCAATCCTCCTGCCATAACCGTCCTGCTGGCTATGCGTCCTTCCTGTGTATAAAATGCATAGTCGCGACGCGCTCTAACGCTGGCTGAAAGGAAATCTGAAAATTTATAGACCAAACCAAAGCTCCCAAATATCCGTTGCTGCACCGCTCTATTGGTATTGGCGTACATCTGGGTATAAGGACTATCCCAATACTTCCCTTTCGGGTCAAGTGGGCCTCCGATGTTCCAGCTCCTAAAAGAACCATCCTCGTTTTTGTAGTTGCGAAGATCTTCTATGGAAATCTGCCGTTGAAACCACTGATTGAAAATGCCTACCGTTTGGTTAAATCCGTTGAGCGGCCTGCTCGAAACACCTAGTATCTCATTGCTGATCCCTGTTCCTCCAGCCGTTCCAAAATTATCCGCGGGCGTATTCGTTGCTTTTGTTGCGGTGTAGTTGATATTCAATTCGCCGGTCAGGCGACTGGAAAAAGTGAACGAGTTCTTCGCGCTTAAATAATCTTTTGTTTGCCGGCTGTTCGGCACAATCCCGTTGTTCACAACATGCGTGTACGATATACGGGAATCATAGTTTTCTCCAGCTTTTGAAAAAGCTACATTGGCGTTGTGACTAAGTGGCTTTTCAAAGAAATCCCTCACGTTGTTCGGTTGTGGCGAGAAATGTGTAAGCTTACCAAATCCCTCGCCAGGCTGCCAGGATGCCGCGGACCGATGCAGTGTACCGTCAAGTTTCGGGCCCCAGCTTTCATCGATGGAATAATTCAATATATTTTGGTTGTTAAAAGAAGCCCATGCGCTCGGATGAAGTACAGGATTATATAGAAATTTCTCCCAGGTTTGTGTGGTTCCTCCCCCGTACTCGTTCTGATATCTGGGTAGCATTCCCACTTCATCCAGCGTGACACTATAATTGACATCCACCCTGGTATCACCCTTCTTGGCCCGCTTAGTAGTAATTACAATCACTCCAGATGAGGCCCTATTTCCATACAAGGCGGTAGCAGAAGGCCCCTTCAAAACGGTCAGTGATTCTACATCATCCATGTTGACCTGGCTAATGTCTGTCGGCGTGCCGTCCACGACATAGAGCGGGTCCGCACCGGTCAGAGAATTAACTCCTCTAACACGTATGTTGGGCTTTCCAAATTTCGCTCCTGACTGTCCCAATACCTGAACGCCTGCGATTTTCCCCGCCAATGCATTTCCCACATTGACATCCCGTGCAACAGTCAGATCTTCCCCCCGAATTTCTTGTACAGAATACCCGAGAGCTCTTTTGTCTCTGGAAATCCCCAGCGCAGTAACTACCACCTCGTCCAGTTTAAATTGATCTGAAACGAGCGTGACTTCGAGGTTGCTTTGGTGATCGACCGTAACTTCCTCCTTTTTAAAACCGATGAAACTAAATACGAGAATGGCTTTCGATGGAATGGGCAAAGTAAAAATTCCATTTTTGTCAGTAGTCGTACCCTTTGATGTTCCTTTAATCGTAATGCTCACTCCCGGCAATGGCTCACCCTTTTCATCCGTAACCCTTCCACTGATCTCTTTCTCCGCAGCCATTGTACTTAATTCCGGAATCAACAGGCTGCCGGTTGGTGCAGGTAGTGGAGCTGTTCGCTTCAGCGAAATCATTCTGTCATTCGAGACCACGAATGCAATGCCAAACGGATTGAAAAGCTCCTTCAGAACAAAGTCCAGTCGTGCATTAACTGCCTTCAATTTTACTTTCCGTTGATTATTGATGGAATTCTGACTATATAGGAAGCGGGCATCAGTCTGTTCCTCCAGCGCCGACAGCACTTTTTTAAGCCGGACGCCCTGAACATCCAGCGTGACCCGCTTTTCCAGAAGAGCCTGTCCACTCATCTCATGGGCATAAGAAGCCCCACCGAGAATCATGATCAACAATAATTGGTGGAATGAAAATCTCATAATTTTCCAAACCCACAATGGGATAAGTAATTTTTTGTTCATAACTTAGTAAAAGTTTTAAGGTTAGAGAACTCTAAAGCGGGTGTACGATAGCTTTATCTGTAAAGATTTTGCTTATATAAACTCAAATTGAAGTTTGAGCCGTACGCGACAGGTCGGGAATGTTGAAGCATTCCCGGCCTTTTTTATTATACCTGTTTTATTTATTTGCCATCGTCGAATCGGATTAGTTTAAATATTGGACATTTTTGTTTTGCTAAGGCGCGTTCCCGCATCCTTCGCCAGACAGAAAAATGGTAGTACCCCTGACTTCATAGCGAATCCCAACAATATCGCAGATGTAATCCAACTGCTGAAAGAGATCAAAACCATTCAGATTTCCCGTAAATACACAATCATTCAATTCGGGGTTACTCACGATTATTTCCATCCCATACGAGCTCCTAAGTGTCGCCAGAACTGCTTTTAAAGGCGTGTCGTCAAACTTGAACATAGATTGGGGAGTATCTTCTCTAATCTTCCTGGGTTCGTCTACAAGATCATGACGGAGTGTTTTCGACTCAGTATCATATACTGCTTTTTGATTTGGCGTTATAATTACCCCTTTTTTTTTCGCTGGTTACGATCCTTCTCATTGGAATAGACCGAAACCTTTCCTGTAGACACTGACACTTCTATCGTTTTCGCTCGTAGTTCAGGCTTGATGGTAAAACTCGTCCCGAGTACCTCTGTTACCAAATCGCCACTGTATACCAGAAACGGACTTTTTGGGTTACGCTTTATTTCAAAGAAAGCCTCGCCTTTCAGCCTAACTGTCCTGGATTGCCGTCCATAGCCATCCATGACGGCTATACTTGCTCCATCGGCCAATGTGACCACGCTGCTATCGGGAAGTAATATACGTTGATTGTCTTCGGATCCGCCTGATATTTCCCGGCCTGAAAATCCCTGCTCCCCTTGTGTGTTTGAAGAGTAGTCCCAAATAAGCAAAAAAGATACTGCCAACAACAATACAGATGCCACACTTTCCCAAAACCACCTGCGATTCCATCGGAGAACCGTCTTCCTGACCAACCCGGCTTCACTCTGTATGCCAACCCAAACTTCATTCTCTATCCGGGTCGCATCAAGCTCATTTTCGAAGACTAGAAGATCATCGTCATCATCCCCGTTTATTTGCATCCAGCGCTCAACAAACACCACCTCCTCCGGTGTGCATTTGCCTACCCTGTATCTTTCTACTAACTGCTCAAATTCACCCCTTGTCATATCGTTCGATGTTTTCCTCTGCAATTAATTGTCTGATAGATGTTTATTCAGATGCTCTCTCACCAGTTTCATCGATTTGGTAAGATGATATTTCACTGCTTTATCTGACAATCCCATTCTGCTTGCAATTTTGTTGATCGAAACATGGTCCAACTTGCTCATTCTGAAAATATTGGCTGTTTTTTCGGGTAACTTCTGCAGCGCATTCTCGATGGCAGCTAATATCTCCTTCTCATTTACAGCACTATCAGCTTCTACACTTTCAATAACATCCCGCATAAGCTGATACTCTCTGTATTTTCGCAAATTAATCTCTCTTCTAAAATGCATATTGACAAGATTTCTGGCCGCGATAAAAAGAAATGATCTGAGGTTGTACACATTAGAATCTGATCGATTCTGCCAAAGACTCAGCATTAAATCCTGAAGGACTTCCTTGGCCTCTTCCGTAGAGCCTATCTGACGGTAAACAAAGACAAAAAGCTGACGCCAGTAACGGCGATAGATGGCTTCAAAAGCACGGGCATCGTCATTCCTGAGACTATTCATCAGCACTTCGTCTGTCACTTCTTTACCGTACATATCCGCTTTATTGTCCTTCTTTCGGTTAAAGGTTGCAGAAAGGGAAAAAAAGTCTAAACTATTTTTATTATTTTTATAACTACGCCAATAAAAATAATAAAACTACCTAAATATCAATATATTAAAATAAAAAAAATATGCACGTTGGTATAAAGACGAAGCTCAAAAAGGGTAACTGCTGATTGTTCCGCTTATCCTTCTCCTTACATATAATCTCTCCATCCGATCGTTATACTAGTGTCTAATTGCTAAAGTTTACTATATTATTTTTCAATTGACTTCCTTTTAC
>CAZAVR010000018.1:0-5828 GCA_964488435.1 uncultured Cytophagales bacterium
CTTCTTTGATGTAAAGCATGCGCCGGATCACAAGCGTTTTGTGGTAAAAACAGCCAAGGAATTTGAAGTGGAGGTATTGGGTACCGAATTCAATGTGATAGCCCGTGAAATCGGCTCAAGGGTGCTTTTGAAGAAGGGTAAAATACGCTTGAGTCTTCAGAAAGGACGTGAGAGCCGGGATATGTATCTTAAGCCCGGAGACTTGTTTGCACTGGACGGTAAAAACAATACCTCCCTGAAAACGACCACTCTGCCCGAAATCAGGGAAGCATGGCAGGGACATTTGTACGTTTTTGACAAAACTTCCTTACAGGCGATCATGAATCAGCTGAAGGAAGATCACGGGATCGCGGCAGAGTTTACTGACAGGGATCTGATTGATCAGACTATATCGGGGAAATTTACAGCCGACAGTATTGATGAGCTTTTTGAATTGATAGAGGGCATTTTAAACATTCAGATAACCCGCCACGGCCAAAGCGTGAGGATTGCACGGCCGGGCCAATAACACCGATTTAACCTAAACTATTTTTTTACTATGAAACAACTTTTTTACACAGGTTGCTTTGTGCTTGCTTTGCCTATATGGCTGCTGGCAGGGATGCAGACAGCATTCAGTCAGCAGACAATAGCATTCGTTCACCAGCAGGTGCCGGAAATAAGGCAGGATACGGAGAAGAAGACCATGTTGCTGAGAGACGCACTGAAGATGCTGGAGCGTCAGTATAACGTGGATATTGTATTCGGTGACAGGGTCATTCAGGGTTTTTCAGTATCACCCGAGCGTATGTCGGTGAAAGGAACCGTCGAAGAGAACCTGAGCAGGCTACTGGGACCGGCCGGGTTGAAATACCGGAAAATAGGCAAGAGTTCTTTTATTATTCTGGCCAAAGGTGACAGGATAAAGCAATCAAAAGCGGAAGCTCAGGATGACCAACAGGTAAGCCTGCCTGAACGGATCGAAAATATGGTTATACCTGCTGGGGTACGACAAACCGCGGCTGCAGTCGACAAGAGAATAGAAGGGCGTGTGATTTCGACGAACGGAGAGGCATTGCCCGGTGTGAGTATCTTGTTGAAGGGGACGCAGCGGGGTACGATTACCGATGTAAACGGAAGTTTCTCTCTGGAAGTACCTGAAGAGAATGCAGTTCTGGTGTTTTCCTATGTAGGTCATAAAACACAGGAGATCATCCCGGGAAACAGAACTTCCCTGGAAATACGGCTGGCCGAAGATGAGAAAAGTCTCAGCGAGGTGGTTGTGATCGGTTATGGTACCGCAAAAAAAAGTGATCTGACCGGATCGGTGGTGAGGGTGAACATGCAGGATAAAGAAAAC
Source organism: uncultured Cytophagales bacterium (assembly GCA_964488435.1). Lineage (GTDB taxonomy): Bacteria > Bacteroidota > Bacteroidia > Cytophagales > Spirosomataceae > JBEBSO01. Next base: position 1,340 of record CAZAVR010000018.1, read on the forward strand.
CAGGCCAACGTGAATCTTTTTCAGGCACTCACTGGTGCAGCACCGGGGATTAACATCGAGAACAGGGGGGGAGCGCGTGGTGAACCCGCTTTTTCTATCCGTGGGCAAAACTCACTCTCTGCAAGCAGTAGTCCACTGATTGTAATCGATGATATTATTTACAACGGATCTCTTGCTGACATAGATGTCAACGATGTTGCCACTATAGACATATTAAAGGATGCGAGTTCTGTGGCAGTATACGGTTCCAGGTCGGCAAATGGGGTCATTATAATCACCACCAAAAGTGGAAAATCAGACCGGCCTGTCATTGCAGTGAATGCCTATCACGGGTTTCAGGAAATGACTAATAATCCGATGCGTGTGATGACCGGGGATGAGTTTGCCATCCGCCTGGTAGACTGGAATCACCAGAGCCTGGTTCAGCAATGGTACGCCACCAAGCCTGACAATGCCCAGGGCAGACCTGTAAGGCCAGATGTGAATGACCGCAATCTTGTCGCGAGCTATCTGCTGACGCAGGAAGAGAAAGACAATTATCTTGCCGGCAGGTCTATAGACTGGGTAGATGCAGTGCTTAGAAAGGCGCCTATGCGCAACTATAACCTGAGCCTTTCGGGTAAAAGTTCAAACAAGATCAATTACTTTATTTCCGGTGCCTATACAGATGTAGACGGCATACAGATCAATGATCAGTTTAAGCGTCTCACGCTGAGAAGTAACCTGGAAAGTAATGTCAATAACTGGCTCAAGCTGACCTTTAACACTGCCTATGCCTATACGGATGAATCAGGCATTCCGGCCTCTCTCAGCGATGCCCGGAGCGCGAGTCCTTTGGTGAACAATTACATAGGGAAGTCCATATATGATATTTATCTGGGAAATGAATTATTTCAGCCTTATCCGCTTGTTTATCAGTATATCAATAATTCGGAAAAGGGTAACCAGCTGCAATTGACCGGCCGTGTCAGGATAGATGTTCCTTGGGTAACGGGACTATCGTACGACCTCAACTACTCCAACCGGTTTTCTTTTGATAACAATAATTCCTATCATAATTACAATACACCGCAGGGGGTATCGCAGAAGGGGCTGGCCACCAAAGTACACGGACAAGACAAGGACTGGATCCTCAATAACATTATTAATTACCAGAGGAGCTTTGGCAAGCACTCCATTAATCTTACAGCGCTTTATACCCGCGAAGAACGCATGGGAAGTGGCTCCACACTTACCGCTCAGGGATTTGATAACGAAGCACTTGGGTACAACAACATGGGGCTTGCTACCAACGCCCGTGTGGCCAGTTCGGCCTGGGACGAAAGCAGTATAGGGGTGATGGGGCGTCTGAATTACAGCTATAATTCCAGGTATATGTTCACAGGTACTTTTCGAAGAGATGGTTACTCCGGTTTCGGTGCCAGCAATAAGTGGGCTAATTTCCCTTCCTTGTCTGTGGCATGGGTATTGTCAGAAGAAGAAGCACTCAAGAGCCTGGGTAACTACTATGCCAAGCTCAGACTTTCGTATGGTATGAACGGAAATCAGGGGATAGGACGGTACTCGAGCTTATCCAGGATGGCAACCAGATATTATGTCTACGGACAGACGACCGCTATCGGGTTGAATCCCTCTACCCTGGGAAACTCGAATCTCAGTTGGGAGACTACGTCATCTTACAACCTGGGTCTGGACTATGGATTCCTGAATAACCGCATCACAGGGTCATTGGATGTATATACTTCGCAAACCAAAGATGTGCTTGTCAGGCGTCAGTTGCCCCGCTCCAGTGGATATGTGGATGTGTGGGCCAACCTGGGGGGTATTTCTAATAAAGGGATCGACTTTATGATCAATTCCAAAAACACAACCGGACAGTTGAAATGGGAGACAGGGTTTGTGTTTTCCCGTAACAGAAGTAAGATAACCAAACTTTACGGGAACGGAAACGATGCCGATGTAGGAAACCAATGGTTTGTAGGAGAGCCGATCACAGCCATATATGACTACCAGATAGGCGGAGGCGTATGGACGGAGGAAGAGTTTTTCTCCGGAAGAATACCTTACTCGGGCTGGTTTCCGGGACAATTGAGATATGTAGACCGTGTCAGGATAGATGTTCCTTGGGTAACGGGACTATCGTACGACCTCAACGACATCACACCCGGCGCAGACAGGAAGGTCATCGGATACAGAGAACCCAGTTACAGGTTCAGCATTACCAACACGCTTTCTTACAAGGGTTTTGCGCTGAATTTTATGTTCAACTCTATACAAGGTGGAAAGAACTACTACTGGCAGAATAACGCAGATAATATAAACCCGAGGTTTTATATGTCACAAAGGATGAACAATTCTGCGATCAATCCCTACTGGCGGCCGGATGCGCCAACGACGAATACCACAGGGATTTATCTGAATCAACCCCGTCAAAGCGGAATTTACCAAAGCAGGAGCTTTGTTCGTCTGCAGGATGTAACACTTAGCTATCATCTGAACCCGCAGGCGCTAAGCTACTTGAAACTGAAGAATCTAAGTGTGTATGTCTCTAGCAAAAACCCGTATGTATGGACCAAATGGCAGGGATGGGATCCCGAAACCGGCTCCAGTGATACGCCTTTGATGAGAAATTATGTAGCCGGCATCCGTTTCAGTTTTTAGATCCGAAAAAAGAAGACCATCATGAATTTATCAAGAAATTTAATACGTTTGTCACTGGCGGGAGCACTTTGTGTAACACTGGGCCTGTCTGCCTGCAAAGACTCCCTGCTGGAGGAGGTTCCCAAGGATTTTCTTTCTCCTGACAATGCTTATCTGACCGAACAGGGTATTTTGCAGGGCGTCACGGCGATCCACGACCGTGTGAGGGCCGCCTACTATTCATTCGGGGAGTTTGGTACCATGAACTGGACTGCGCATGGCAGCGACGTCGGCTATATGGGAGAAGATCCTAATCGCTATGCTGACTATCTGAACAGCTACATGGATACTTCTCCGATTTCCAAATATGTGGTGGATACCTGGAATGTCGGTTTTGAGATCATTCAGTGGGCCAATGTACTCATCGAGAAAACGGAACAGGCCGATCCCGGAATTTTCAAGGGCGGTGAAGCCGGGAAAAATGTTTACCTGGCTGAGGCGAGATTTTTCAGGGCCTTCTCTTATCGCAACCTGGTTTCGAACTACGGTGATATTCCTTTGTTGAGAACGCCTGTGAAATCTGCGAAGGCCGACTTTACCAGAGATCCGGTGGCTTCCATTCACGAGCTGATGGCAGAGGATTTCAAATTTGCTTCCGAACATCTTCCTGATCCTGGAAAAGAAGCGGCTCCCGGACGGATCACCAAAGGTCCTGCGCTGCATTTCCTGGGTGAAACCTACCTGGAGCAGAAGAAACCCGCACAGGCGGTGGAAGCACTTACCCGCGTGATCGATAACTACGGATACAACCTCATGACCCAGCGTTTCGGGACGAGACTTGGCAACGACATATTCGGTGCAGGTGATCCTTTTTACGATCTTTTCGGATACCAGAACCATAACCTGTCTACCAACAGGGAAGCGATGTGGGTTATACAGGTGGAACCCATTATCCAGGGGGGTGGACAGGTAGCCAGTGCCTACATATTCGGTCCGCGTTATTTTGACCTGGGGTTGACGCCTGACGGGTACAAAGCTTTCCTGGGAACGGTTTATAATGGTTTGCACACCGGTTACTCGGACATTTTCGGTCGTCCGACGGCCAACGTAAGAGGTACCAACCTTGTATTTTATACAGTTTGGAAGGGCAACTGGACAACAGACATTCGAAATGCCCCGCATAATATCATCCGGGAGTATTTTTATGACAACCCTGAATCCAAATATCACAATCAAAAAATAGACCTGAGTCTTTACAAGCCTGCCAGGCCCAACCCTATGCTGGATACAACGAAATGTTTGTTCCCCATGCACACGAAGTTCCTGGATCCGAAGAACTACTTCCTCCAGCCGAACCGCGCAGGAGGGGGGATTACCCACAAGGATTGGTACGCGCTTCGCTTTGCAGAAACCCTGCTCCTCAGAGCCGAAGCCTACCTGGGTACCAACCAGCCTGCCCTTGCACTGGCTGACGTCAACAAGGTACGCAGCCGGGCAAAGGCTACTCCGGCAACGCTGGGGGAAATGAACATCGACTATATCCTTGATGAGCGTGTAAGGGAATTGTACGGAGAAGAGTGGAGGCTGATCACTTTGCGAAGGGTTGGAAAATTATTAGAAAGAACCTTGAAATATAACGACAACCCTGTTTTGCCAGGCGCCACTATGAAAGCGCATAACGTGCTGTGGCCCATTCCGCAGACGCAGATTGATTTGAATATAGATGCTCCATTTGCTCAGAATCCTGGATACGGATCGCTTTAAGATCGTTACAGGAGCACGTTGAATGACCGGGAAGCTGTCCACCCAACGGACAGCTTCTTTCTTGAAACAGAAGATAATTTTGTAT